>CAKZQX010000226.1 GCA_937141995.1 uncultured Chloroflexaceae bacterium
TAGACCACGACCACCTTTGGCCTGCATATACTTGCCTCTGCCGGTAATTTTAAACCGGCGTGCTGCTCCCTTGTGGGTTTTCATTTTAGGCATCAGGTAACATCCTGTTCTTCGTCTTCATCTTCATCCAGATCTTCATCTGCTTCTACATCCGTGCCATTACCATTATCCGCGTCCCCAGCTTTCTCAGCCTGGGCCTGCGTGCGCGCCTGCTGATCGGCCTGCGCCTGCTTACGCTGCGCCTGCTGAAGCGCTTTCAGCGCCTTGGGATTGGGCGCAAGCACCAGCGAAACAGCCCGCCCTTCCATTGCCTGTTTCTGTTCAACCACGGCAATATCGCGTAGCGAGTCGGAAATCTGATCAAGCATTTCACGACCAATATCGGGATGCGCCATCTCGCGCCCCCGGAACCGCACCGTGAACTTTACCTTGTCACCACTCTGCAGAAACCGCCGCGCCTGCTTTGATTTTACCGACAGATCATGGTCATCCGTCTTGGGGCGCAGCCGCACCTCTTTCATCTCACTCTGACGCTGGTTCTTGCGCGCCTCACGCTCTTTTTTACTCTGCTCATAGCGATACTTGCCATAGTCCATCACACGACAGACCGGCGGATTCGCATTGGGCGCAACCTCTACCAGATCCAGGCCCCGTTCCTCCGCCGTTTGCAACGCCTCACGAATCGGGATAATCCCGACCTGCGTACCTTCCTCATCAATCAGCCGCACTTCACGCGCACGGATGCGGTTGTTGACACGTAATCGGTCTTTAATTGGAACACTCCTTTTGCCGTAATAAATACCCGTGTTCGCTACGAACGAGAAAAAGACGGCGCTGTCCTCACTGGTTATACGCACACCGGGATTAATCTACAACCTGGGGAGCTACGTTTTCCTCGTTAGACCGCAGCGTTCCAACCTCTTGCGAAAGAGATAACATTGACTTTGGAGTATAACATCGTGCCGGGCATTCGTCAACCAACATCAGCCCTTTTGGGCCCTCTGGATGCAATGCAACATCCCGGATATATATTTGAACTGTCAAAAGACACAGATTAAAACAATCTATTAAAGGCTAATAAGATACCTTCACCCTGAAGCCAATCCAGGCACATTTATAGCATGTTGAAAATCAGTAAAGATATGGTAGGATATGCGCTATCCAAACTTCCGTCATCCATACAGATATGGAGCAACCGCGCGCTGCCTGCGCTGCCTACGAGCACCGGGGTCAGGCATATCCGCCCCCCGGAATGCTCTGCGCGTGTCAACGACTAAACCATCGCCCCCATCGGTCGGTTCGATTCACGGTATCCACGCCCCCAATCGTGCATTGTTTCCGTTTACACTGAGGTTGCAGTGGCAACTTAGGAGAAGGTATGCAACTCACAAATGACATCCGTTTTACCAACCTGCGTGGCGATCTATTTGGCGGGATTACGGCGGCGATTGTTTCGTTGCCCCTGGCGCTGGCATTTGGGGTTGCATCGGGCGCCGGACCCACGGCCGGGCTTTATGGCGCGGTACTGGTGGGCCTGTTTGCCGCCCTGTTCGGCGGTACCCCCACGCTGATATCCGAACCGACCGGCCCGATGACCGTGATTATGACAGCGGTTATTACCGGGATGGTTGCCGGTAACCCGGAAAATGGTCTGGCCATGGCCTTCACCGTGGTGATGATCGCGGGTCTGTTTCAGATCATTCTGGGGGTGCTTCGATTGGGCAAATATATCACCTTGATGCCCTACAGCGTCATTTCGGGTTTTATGTCCGGTATCGGAGTGATTCTGATTATTTTACAGATTGCGCCTTTCCTGGGTCAACCAAGCCCGCCCGGCGGAGTGGTGGGTACGCTCCAGAGTCTGCCGGAACTGCTGCGCAATATTGATCCGACAGAAACAACGCTCGCGGTTATAACGATAGCTATTCTTTTCCTGATGCCCAAACGGCTAAAGCGTTATGTGCCCCCACCCCTGGTGGCGCTGGTTCTGGTTACGCTTATCTCGGTTTTCTTCTTTGCCAATGCCGACATTCGCCGGATTGGTGAGATTCCCGTTGGTCTGCCGCAACTTTATCTGCCCACTTTCACGCCGGCGCAAATTACGACGATGCTTGTGGATGGAATGGTGCTGGGTATGCTGGGTTGCATTGATACGCTGCTGACAGCGGTAATCTCCGACAGCCTGACGCGCACCGAGCATAAATCCAATAAGGAGTTGATCGGCCAGGGCATCGGCAACATTATGTCCGGTCTATTCGGCGGCCTACCCGGGGCCGGGGCGACGATGGGTACTGTACTGAATATTCAGACCGGCGCACGCAGCGCGCTCTCCGGCCTGACGCGCGCGCTGCTGCTGCTGCTGGTCGTGCTGGGCGCGGCCCGGCTGATCCAGGGTATCCCGCTGGCGGTGCTGGCCGGAATTGCGCTGATGGTCGGGGTCAACATCCTCGACTGGAGTTTTCTCAAGCGTGCGCATAAAGTATCGCGGCAAACCACATTGATTATGTATGGTGTCCTGTTATTAACCGTTTTTGTCGATCTGATCGTCGCGGTTGGTGTCGGCGTGTTTATCGCCAACATTCTGACGATTGATCGCCTCAGCGAGCTGCAGGCGCAGAATGTGAAAGCTATTAGCGACGCGGATGATGCCATCCAGTTAAGCGACCGGGAACGCGAACTACTGGACCACGCCAATGGCCGTGTGCTGCTCTTCTACCTGAGCGGCCCGATGATCTTTGGCGTCTCCAAAGCGATTGCCCGTCAGCATGCGGCAATTGGGAACTATGCGGCGGCAGTGATCGATCTGCGTGACGTACCAATGCTTGATGTAACGGTGTCTCTGGCAATTGAGAATGCGATTGAGGATGCTGTCGAAGCCGGATGCCATGTCTTTGTTGTCAATCCTGATCCGACCATGCAGCAGCAACTGGAGCGGTTGGGAACCTTCGAACTGATTCCGCGAGATCATCTGATGGCAGACCGTACCGCCGCCTTGCAGCGCGCCGTCACTCTGGTTGGCGATAAGGATGATCCGGTAACCGAGGTCCAGATGCCGGTCACCCTGACCAGCGAACCGGAAGCCGGTCGGTAAGGGGTTAACGGTTATGGGGTAACATACGTTGAACATTAAATCCGGGTATCGCTGAACGGAAGTTCCGACGTCAGTCGGTTGTTCCATTGCCTCAATAACAGGAGGTACGCGGTTGACATGCAAACCGGACGTTTGACCCGATGAATGGCAGACTCGCCTGCGGCAGCATGGGACCCTTTTTAGCTTGTTCACAAAAAT
>CAKZQX010000227.1 GCA_937141995.1 uncultured Chloroflexaceae bacterium
TCGGGTTTCCATCGGGTCAAACGTCCGGTTTGCATGGTAACTGCGTAACTCCTGTTAATAACCCAACGTAGGGTGCGCGACCCGGTGATGGGGTCATTGAAGAACCAGCAGACGCTGTCCCCCGGTTCGCACCACACCCAGTTGATTATGTACCATCTACGCGTTATCAGACACGCGTACGTAACACGGTCTTAACGTATAGATAGAATGAGGGGGAAACGTGAACCAGAGCCTGGGAACTGAAGCACGCCCACTGCGCGTTGCCATTATTGGAGCCGGTCCCGCCGGTTTTTATGCTGCCGAAGGATTGTTGAAACAAAAGGATCTCGTCTGTTCTATTGACTTCTTCAATCGTTTTCCCACCCCGTTTGGCCTCGTCCGTGATGGCGTCGCGCCGGATCATCAGTCGATCAAATCGGTGACCCGCATCTATGACCGCATCGCCAGTGACCCCCGCGTGCGCTACTTTGGCAATGTCACCTTTGGCACTGATGTTAAGCATGAGGATCTGAAGCCGTTGTACGACCAGATTATCTATGCTGTCGGTGCGCAGGCTGACCGGCGGATGGGGATTCCCGGCGAAGATCTGGCCGGCAGTTTTCCCGCAACGGCGTTTGTGGGGTGGTACAATGGGCACCCGGACTACCGCGACATCAACTTTGATCTCACGCATGAGCGGGCCATTGTCGTCGGCAACGGCAATGTTGCTATGGATGTGACACGCATCCTCGCCATGCCACCCGATCGGCTGGCAACAACAGATATCGCAGATCATGCGCTGGAGCAGTTGCGCCGAAGTAATGTGCGTGAAGTAGTTGTGCTGGGTCGCCGGGGTCCCGCGCAGGCCGCCTTCACCCATGCTGAAATCAAAGAATTTGGTGAACTTGAAGATGTCGATATTCTCGTTAATCCAGAGACTATGGAGCTTGACGAGCATAGCCTGGCGTCGCTCGAAACGAATAAGACGGCGGCAAAGAATGTTGATACGCTGCGGAGCTACACTACTCAGCAGCAGCACACGGCGAAGCACCGCATCCAATTGCGCTTTCTTACCTCACCTGTGGAAATCATCGGCACAAACGGCAAAGTTGCCGCAGTCCGGGTCGAACACAACCGGCTTGTCCTGACGGAGAGTGGCGCGCTCCGCGCCAGGGGCACCGGGCAGTTTGAGACGATTGAGGCCGGACTTGTCCTGCGTTCGGTCGGCTATCGCAGTACACCGCTCAAAGGCGTTCCGTTTGATGAGTATACCTACACCATTTCCAACGTGGCCGGCCGTGTCACCACCATGGCTGAGGGCGACCCGATACCCGGCGAGTATGTCGTCGGGTGGGCCAAGCGCGGACCATCGGGTATTATCGGCACAAACAAACCCGATGCTTACGCAACGGTCACGGCTATGATCGATGATCTCTACAAATTGTCGGGCATTTCCGACACGAATCGTGATCCGGACAAGATCATAGCGCTGCTCCGCGAACGAAATATCGACTATGTCACCTATGAGCAGTGGAAGATCCTTGACCAGTTTGAGGTGGCCCGTGGCACCCAGCAAGGCCGCCCGCGGGTAAAAATCACCCGCGTGCCCGAGATGCTTGAGATTATTCGGCAGGAGGTTACTTCCTGAGCAACTCAGGCATAGCTTGAACCGGCACCACCGAATATATAGCGTGGTACAAAGCAAGTAGTAGGCTTTGTGTCACGCTGTTCTGTCCTACCTGTGATACTTTTGGTCTATGGTTCAAACCCACTGCTTGAGGAGCTTGTACCGTAATATCACCGCTGGCACATGACTAAGTTTATGCGTATCGCTATGCTTGCGCCCTTTGGCATTCGCCCCAAGGGAACCCTCGCCGTACGAATGCTGCCGCTGGCTCAGGCTCTGGTGCGCCGTGGTCACAGCGTTCGCATTGTGGCACCGCCAGTACATAATCCTCAGGATGCCGGAACCTGTGTAGACTATGCCGGCGTCCCGGTAACGCATATTCCGCTGCCTGGCCTGCCCGGTCCTGCCGGAACACTCCAGTCTGTTACTGCACTTCTGCGCCAGGCACTACACCCACGCCCTGATCTGCTACATCTCTTTAAACCCAAGGGCTATAGCGGCCTGGCAGCGTTGCTGGCCCGCCGGCTCTATCCTACTATACCGCTGGTCGTTGACACCGACGACTGGGAGGGTTGGGGTGGATGGAACGATCTGTTGCCCTACCCCCGGATAGCCAAAACGGTCTTTGCCTGGCAGGAGCGTGATCTCCCACGCCGCGCCAATGCCGTTACTGTTGCCAGTCGCACGCTGGAGACGCAGATCTGGGGGTTTGGCGTACCACCAGCACAGGTCTTTTACCTGCCAAATGGTGTGCTCCAGTCAGAGAATGAGCACCACACGCGCAACCCGGATGCCCGGGCTACCGGCACTACTTCACACCAGCCAACATTGTTGTTGTACACGCGCTTCTGGGAGTTTGATCTGCACGATTTTATTGCGGCACTCGTCGCTGTAGTTGCCCAGGCTCCAAAGGTACGTCTGCTGGTAGTGGGCCGGGGCGAGCGCGGCGAAGAAGTGGAACTACTACATCTGGCCCGACGCGCCGGTATTGCTGAAACCATTGACTACCGCGGGTGGGTTGAACCGCAAGAAATTCCCGCACTGTTGACCGCTGCCGATATTGCGCTGGTACCCCTCGACGATACGCTTATCAACCGGGCACGCTGCTCAGTCAAATTGCTGGAGTTGATGGCCGCCGGACTGCCTGTGGTCGCCGGACGCGTGGGGCAGGTGAGCGAGTATATCGAAGATCGGCAGAGCGGCCTGCTGGTTCCGCCCGGCGATCCCGCAGCTCTGGCGCGCGCAACCCTGCTGCTGCTGGAAGATGCCGACTTGCGTTTACGTATCGGTGCGGCAGCGCGTACGGCGGTGTCTGCTTTCACCTGGGATCGGCTTGTCCCCATCGCAGAGCAGGTGTACCGCACCACATTACATTTCAGATGAGTACTATCTATGATCCCCTCCAAGGGATCCTGGGTTGTAGGATAATGGAACTATAGACACAATGCCCCAGAACATACATGATATAGAAGCTGAGGTACACACGCAGAACCGACGGATAAAACAATGAAGATAATTTGGTCCCTGGAAAAAAGAAATATTCAACACTCAGTATGTTATACTGCAACTTCTGACTGGAGTACAACTTCTAGATGGTCCGCGCAATCTGCACTGGGGTCTCTATGTGTTGGAAGAACCGCGCTTTTTGCTTGATGTCGAAGATCGGTATGAGCGCATCAACGGGTTTCCTCCTACACCATCTGCGTTAGCGTCGGCAGGACAGGCAGTGGACAAAAGCGCTCCATTGCACCCCTGGTGGGGGCCACTCTATCCCCTTATGTTTGCCGGTATCTGGCGATTAACCAATTCTTACACCGCGCTCCAATTGGTAGTGCCGCTGGCTTCCGGAGCTATGGTTCTGGTGACCTATGCCTTTGGTAGACGCTACTTTAACCATCAAATCGGGTTCATTGCTGCACTCCTCCTGGCGCTTATACCAAACTATCGCGAACACGCAGTAATGGCTTTCCTCGAACCAGTCTCAGCATTACTGCTGGCAGGAGCACTATGGGCCTTTCTTGAGCGACGTACGCTCCTGACAGTCGTGCTGGCAACTCTGGCAGTCTTTAGCAAAGTCGATATTATTTTTCTCTATTTTGGTACCATCACATTGATGGGTTTGCTGAATTGGCGAAATTCCCACTGGAAAGCAACACGTCAGCATATAGTTATCTCATTCGTCATCCCATTACTGGTTGTTGTCCCCTGGCTCTTCATCCGATATGTCATATTTGCCCGGGGAACGATGGTTGGCGGGGATCCCTCGCTAGATACATTCAGTCTCATGCTCCCGATGATGCTGGAACAATTTTTTGTTGCCAATATTGGTATCGGGTTGCCTGCTCTGGGCATGCTACTGGTCAGCGCCAGTGTAGCGCTGTTCTATCGCCGAAATGCGCAATCAGATGTATACCGCCTGTTGAGCATCTGGCTTATACTAGGAACGCTGGTATTTTTGGTCTACTGCGCAATGCCTGCCGCCAGCAACAATCCGCGCGTTTTCATTCCAGCACTGCTACCACTCACTGTTCTGGTGGCTGATGGCCTCCTGCAACTCCATCGGCTCTTACGTTTAAGCGTTCTGGTTTATCTGCTGACCATCATGCTTATTGCGCATATCTCTATCAGCAGTTATCAATACATTCAGGGGCAACTCCACAGTGCGGCTCTCCCTGTATGGCAGACATTGCGTGAAAAACCCGATGGATATGTATTGACTGATTACTACTGGGATGCGGCCCTCTACGCACGTCAACCTGTGACCTGGTTTGAGAAAGACCCGACTTTTCAAGCAAACATCCTGCATGATCCAGATCATTTTCAACAGTATATTACGCATACCCCCATTCGCTATATTGTTGTACCACACAATAATCAACTCGTTCAACAGTTGCAAACACATCCCACCGCCCACCTTTTACAGCAGTTACCAATTGGACGTCAGATCATTTGGCCCACAGTAAACCTGATAGCGCCTGAGAATCGCACCTTTCTGGAAAAACACTATCCCTATCAGGTAATTGGCGATTTTGTTCTCTTTACACTTACACCGGAGCAGTCCCTATCGCCATAAGACATTTGCCCGGCGCATGCCAGGACAATAGTGCTATAGCCCTTGATACCCTGTTCCTCTATAATAGTCCCAGGCATCACCGTACTACGTCATCGCCACATTTACAATCAGGCACAAGCATAGCGCGCAGAGAACCATACATCTGCCATACACGCTTCTGTTACCTTGTACCTATCCCGTAACGAAATCAAGACCAGCAGGTTCAGATATGACCAGGTGGAATAACGCTGCGATGCCCGACCAGGCTCAGAATCCAACACAACAGAATGGTACCCATCCAACCAGTGTGATCGAGGACAAGGTTCCTACGGCAGATATGCGCGTCTTCACCGGGATTCCGACAAATGATCCCGATGCTGCGCTGCAGTTCTGCCAGTCGCTGGCCCACTTCCTGACATCCGCTTCGGACCTGCCGGCGCGCAACCAGGCGCAGGTGCATTCACCCGCCGGGTTTATTCACGCGCTGCAGATGCCACTGACCCGCCCGGACATCTCGGTGGTCATTCCAGTCTATAACGAGGAAGATAACCTGCCCGCGCTCTATCAGCGCCTGACGGCAGTGTTGAAACAGACCGGCATGAACTACGAGGTCGTCTTTGTCGATGATGGCAGCCGGGATACCAGCCTGGAGCAGTTGCGGGGTCTGGCTGCGGAAGATACGCATATTGTGGTGGTTGAACTGGCACGCAACTTTGGGCACCAGGTAGCCATCAGTGCCGGCCTGGATCATGCGCGGGGCGATGCGGTTGCGGTGATGGATGCTGACCTGCAAGATCCGCCGGAGGTGTTGCCGCAGTTTCTAGCGAAGCTGCAGGAGGGCTACGATGTGGTCTATGCCATCCGTGAGCAACGCAAAGAGAGCCGGCTGATGCGCACCGCCTATGCCGCGTTCTACCGGATATTGCAGCGTGTCGCTAATATTGAGATCCCGCTGGATGCCGGTGACTTCTGCATTATGAACCGGCACATGGTAGACCTGCTGGCGGGCATGCCGGAACGGAACCGCTTTGTGCGCGGCATTCGAAGCTGGATCGGGCTGAAGCAGACTGGTCTGGCCTATGAGCGCCACGCCCGCTATGCCGGGAAGCCCAAATACACCTTCAGTCGCCTGATCTACCTGGCGCTCGATGGACTGGTCTCCTTCAGCTATCTGCCGCTACGGGTGATTACCATGCTAGGGTTCAGTGTCTCGCTGATATCCATTCTGATAGCAATTATCTATGCAGTCCAGAAACTAACTGTCGGTCTTAGTCCACCCGGCTTCGCTACCATTGTGGTCTCGATCTTCTTTCTAGCGGGCATCCAGTTAGTTACTATTGGTGTGATTGGGGAGTATGTGGGCCGGATTTTTGAAGAGGTCAAGCGTCGTCCGCTGTATGTGGTACGGCGGGTCATAGAAAGATCGACGTCGTGCGAATCCTGATGCTCAACAATGAGTTTCCGCCGCTCGGTGGCGGTACCGGGACAGTAAACCGGGCATTGCTGCAACGGTTTGCCGATGTGCTGGACCTGACGATTGATCTGGTGACATCGGCCCTGGGCCGGCGGGCGGAAACAGAGCAGTTCTCTAAGCATATTCGCATCGTGAAGGTGCCGGTTAACAACCGCAATATTCACCACTCGTCAAACCGCGAGTTGCTGACATATGCAGCACGCGCACTACCGACCGCGCTCAGGCTGCATCGGGCGCATCCCTATGATTTCTGCTTTGCGTTTAGTGCGGTACCGGCCGGAGCCGGAGCCCTGGCCTTACGCCGACTCACCGGTTTGCGCTATCTGTTGCGGGTATGCGGACCGGATATTCCCGGCTTTGAACAGCGTTATGGTCTGCTCTACCCGCTGCTCACGCCGGTCATCCGGCATACCTGGCACGCCGCCGAAACAGTTGTAGCCAAGTGTCGGGATGAAGCCGATATGATCCAGGCAGTGGATCGACAGGTCCGACATATTGCACTGATACCCAATGGCGTGGATCTGGCGGCCTTCCAGTCGGGCGCACCTATTCCCGACACTGGTCCGCTGCGCCTGATCTGCGTAGCCCGTCTGATTGAGCGCAAAGGTCAGCATCATCTCATCGCAGCCGTGAAACAGCTTGCCGACATGGGACTGGAGGTGCAGTTGGAACTGGTGGGTACGGGCGATGCCCAGGCCGCAAATGAAAAACAGGTTCATACTCTGGGTATCAGCGACCGCGTGCGCTTCAGCGGATATGTACCGCGTGAGGAGATTGCCACCCGCTATGCGGCAGCGCATGTCTTTGTGCTGGCCTCCTTCAATGAGGGCATGAGCGTTGCAACGCTTGAGGCGATGGCTGCCGGACTACCCGTAGTGGTTACACGCACCGGTGGCACCGATGATCTGGTTGAAGCAGGTGTCAATGGCCTGACCTTTGACTGGGCTGATGTCGATACACTAACTACACACCTGCAATGCCTGGCAACCGACCGGGATCGCGTGCGGCAGATGGGTGCGGCTTCCCGGGAGCGAGCTATGCGCTTTACGTGGGATGCGGCGGCTGAGCAATATCTGGCGCTGTTTGATCAGATGCCGTTGTATACGACTACCCATTCAGCGGTGTCTGCCAACGTAAGCCACAGGAACATGGTAGAATCAACCAACTCGGGACATTCGCCGAGTCAGGATGATCGTGACCGGAGGGTTGCGCTGCCAGGCCCTGATCGACAGTAGAGAGTAAATTATGTCAACAGAGACTTCGTTTATCGCTGATGTAGACCCGAACCAGCCGCCACCACCAGATGTATTGCCGGATTATAGCCGGTTTGTTACTGAGGATGATGCGCCTTTGGACAACTTTTTCTCGGAGAAGCAGCAACGCCTGCTGGTCGAGCCGGTGTACAGCGCGGGTCTGCGAACCGTGTTGGGACGCCCGATCCTGGCAGCGGCCAATGTGGGGCTGTTCTATATCGAGAGCCAGCCGGCGGTGGTCCCCGATGTCCTGCTGAGCCTTGATGTCCAGTTGCCCGAAGACCTCTGGCCGCGCGAGAATCGTTCCTACTACATCTGGCGACTGGGCAAACCCCCGGATGTGGCAGTGGAGATTGTCTCCAATAGCGTGGGCGGGGAAGCCAGCCGCAAGCCAACGCTGTATGCGCGCCTGGGGGTGAGCTATTATGTCGTGTTTGATCCGATGGAGAATCTGCACCAGGGCGTGTTACGGGTGTACGAACTGCGCGGACGCACCTACGTCGAACTGGAGCAGCCATGGTTGCCCGATGTGGGACTGGGCGTGACCCTCTGGCAGGGGCAATACGAGGAACACTCGGCGGTCTGGGTACGCTGGTGTGACAGCGAGGGTGGAGTCATTCCGACTGGAGCCGAATTGCTAGTACAGGAGCACCAGCGTGCCGAACAAGAGCGCCAGCGTGCCGAACAAGAGCGCCAGCGCGCCGAGCAGGAACACCAGCGTGCCGAGCAGGAATACCAGCGCGCCGAACGTCTGGCAGCCCGGTTGCGGGAACTAGGCATTGATCCGGAAGCAACTGATGGCTAATACTTGCCGGCTTACGATCTATGTTGAGGTTGCAGATACGAGTACGGAATTATAAAGCTCTGGCTGCCGAACTCCCCAGGGTCACTATACATATGAGTGACACCGATAATCTGGTTGAAGTAGTTATGATAGGCTTGAACCTTGACTGGACCGATGTAATAAATACGTTGCTATGATATCGAAACCTGATTACTTATGAAACGCTATCCTGGATTAAAATTTTGGAGCAAGCTGTTACTCTCATTGGGATTACTAATATTCATCTTTCGCTCGATTGACTTAGACACATTCTGGCAGACCCTGCAATCGGCCTATATTCCACTGATCATTCTCCAGATCAGTTTATTCTTTCCCGTCCAAATGATCAGTACTTATCGCTGGTACTATATTCTCCGGCAACTTGGGCAACCAATGCCTTACTGGTCGGCAATGCGCTATACTATGCTTGGTCAGGTCGCTACTCTATTTCTGCCAAGTCGAGTCAGTGGCGATATAGTACGTACAATAGCAGCTTTTACAGCCACCAACAGCAAAACGATATTAATCCTTTCAGCTATTATTGATAAACTGTCGCTCCTTGCTGCCATTTCAGTATGTGCATTTATAGGTGTAATATGGTCAGATTTATTATCAAAGAAACCTATCGCCTCACTTGTTGTATTCATCCTGATGACCGCAGTTCTATTGGCATTACTGCTATTTGCGCACTATCGTAATCCTACCGTGATATGTTGGTTCGCCTATTTACAAAAGAGACTGCCAAATGTTATCCGCCGTCGTTTGCCAGATATAAACATGAACACTCATTTGCCATATATGTCTCTGCGCAGTATTTGGATAGTTTTCACGCTTGCCTGTACATTTCAAATCATTGGCACCTTTGCCAATATTATCTTGGCAAGCGCGTTAGGTCTAAATATAGCCCCAATAGATTGGTTAGCAATTATTGCAATCGTTATCGTAGACAAAATATTCCTACAGGAAAGCCATTGGTTTACAGAAACGTATTTTTTAAAAAAGTGTTCTCATCGAGCGCAATGGAAAACAGTTAAAAAAAATGAGATTAAAAATATCCGTACGGGACAAGCATTAATTAGTACAAAAGTTGTTGCCATTGCAGTGTTTAAACTATAAAAGAGTGACGATATGAAATTCGCCATTATGTCGCGCATTCTGTCACGCCAACATTCCGGCATGTATACATTCATGAAGGGATTGCTTCAGGGCATTGAACAGCTTCAGAGCGAACATGAGTATATCTTGCTGGCAGAACCTGGTTACACACTACCAGCCGATCTGAATTTAAACCCGCAACGTTTCCGTGTACTACCGCTGGCCCCTCCAACAAACACTAGTATTGGTAAATACTGGTGGGATCATGTAGCGGTAGGTCAAGCTTGCAAATTGCTCAATATTGACGCGCTCTATGCTCCACTACATGTAAGGCCAGTCTATGCACCCTGTCCTGTAGTCGTCCATGTACCCGACATGATGTATCATCGTTTCCCAGAGCAGTGGCCGTGGCATGCACAGATATATATTCGTCTCTTTGTCAGGCTATTCACTACCCAGGCCGCGCATGTTGTAGCCCTTTCGCAGAGTACCCAGTACGATCTAATACAGATTGTCGGCATGGACACCAATCGAGTCACAGTGGTGTATCCTGGAACTCCAGCCGGGTTTGCTCCCTGTTCGCCACAAGATATTGACACAGTATGTGCCACCTATCACCTGACACAGCCATTTATCTTGTTTGTGGGTAGTCTGCATCCACGCAAAAACTTGGTGAGTTTGCTAGAAGCCTTTGAGCTGATTGCAGACCATATACCCCACGATCTGGTAATTATTGTGTCAAAGCTGTGGCAAAGTGCAGAGATTGAGGAGCGAATACGCCATAGCCCACACAAATCACGCATTCGTCACTTCGCCGCTGTGCCACAGTTCGATCTACCACGCTTCTATTCTGCTGCGAACCTTTTCGTCTTTCCGTCTTTATATGAAGGGTTCGGTTTTCCAGTGCTGGAAGCACTGGCGTGTGGGACGGTTCCGGTCTACTCAAGCATTCCCAGCCATCTGGAAATTACGCAGGGAATCGACCGGGAGGA
>CAKZQX010000228.1 GCA_937141995.1 uncultured Chloroflexaceae bacterium
GCAGGTGGTGGGCCGGGCACTGCGGCGGCAATCCTATGATTTGAATGAGGATGCGCTGTTCAATGTCGAGTATGCCGACGTCCTTGGTATTCCCTTCGATTTTACGGCGCAGCCAGTCGTTGCGACGCCCCGGCCGCCCCGCGAAACGACGCGTGTCCATGCGGTGCTGCCGGACCGGGAGGATGCGGCGATTGTCTTTCCCCGGGTGGCGGGATATCGCGTGGATCTGCCGACGGAACAGCTCACTGCTACATTTTCGCCTGACTCGCTGCTGGAGTTGACGCCCGACCTGGTTGGTCCCTCAATTACGCATAACCAGGGGATTCTGGGTGAGGGTGTCGATCTGACGGTGAAACACCTGGAGGATATGCGCCAGTCTACGATTGTGTTTCACCTGACGAAGCATCTGCTCTACACGCAGTACCGCGATCCGGGTGAAGAGCCGAAGCTGCACCTCTTCGGCCAGCTCAAACGCATCACCCGGCAGTGGCTGGCCGGTGGCTACCTGCGCTGCACCGGCGGCACCTATCCGGCGCAGTTGATCTACCAGGAGATTGCAGATATGGCCTGCGAGCGCATCAAGGCGGCCATTACCGCCGCGATGGTGGACGAGCGGCCAATCAAAGCGGTGCTGGATGCCTACACGCCCACTGGCTCGACGGTGCATGTTAACTTTACGACCTCGAAGACGACTCGCTGGCAGACCGATCCGCGCCGCTGCCAGATCAACTGGGTGGTGTGCGATAGTGACTGGGAAGCCGAGTTTTGCCGGGTGGCCGAGGCCCACCCACGCGTGCGCGCCTATGTGAAGAACCAGGGGCTGGGGTTGGAAGTACCCTACCAGCATGGCGCGCAGAAACGCACCTATCTGCCCGACTTTATTGTACAGATCGATGACGGCAACCCGGACCCGCTCAATCTGGTGGTGGAGATCAAGGGTTTTCGGGGTGAGGATGCCAAAGAGAAAGCGGAAACCATGCGCGCCTACTGGGTGCCGGGGGTCAACAATCTGGGTGTATTCGGACGCTGGGCTTTTGTTGAGTTTACGGCGGTCTATGAAATTGAGGCCGCGTTCAACCAGCTTATCGAGACGTTTTGCAACGCTGCAAAGATGTAAGGACGACTGATGGCACGCAACGCGAAAAAACCGACGACTGTTGAGACAATCCGGCACGCCGATGACCGGCGCAGCAATATTCCTACGGCTGAGTTTGAATCGGTGATGGCGGACGAGGAGAAGCAGCCCATCCGTGTGGCCTATGCGCGCCGCAACCGCGATCTTGACCCGCAACTGGTCTGGCGGGGCAAGGACGAGCAGGACTGGTCGGATCTGGTAGTGCCTGCGCCGCCGCTCTACATTCAGGAGAAGATCCACCCGAAGGTGCTGATTGATGATCTGCTGCGCCGGAGCCAGGCCCGCGCCGAGGCTGCGCAGCCGGTGCAGCAACTTGATCTGTTCGCCGACTTCAATGGTATTCCCGATACAGCCACGGCTACCGAGTTTTACCAGCACGATGCCAACTGGACCAACCGCATGATCCTGGGCGATAGCTTGCAGGTGATGGCCTCGCTGGCCGAGCGCGAGGGGCTGCGCGGCAAGGTGCAGTGCATTTATATTGACCCGCCCTACGGCATCAAGTTTAACTCCAACTTTCAGTGGAGCA
>CAKZQX010000229.1 GCA_937141995.1 uncultured Chloroflexaceae bacterium
AGCAGCAGGCCAACCAGTACCAGCCACTCCCACAGCGGAACATTGCCGGGAAGTTCCACTTTGGCCCAGGCAGGCATAATCCGATCCAGCACACCCGGCCCAAATTGCTGGTAGAGGGCCGGGACATTCTCAACCGTGTTGGCGGCAAACACCCAGACCGGCTCGGCATTGCCGACCTTCACCCGCTGCAAGCGGATAGCGATATCCCGTCCGTCAAGGCGCAGACTACCCAACAGCAGGCTGCGCTGCGGGCCGGTCGAGCCGCTACCCTGCCCGGCTGTTGCAATAGCCTGACCATCGGGGCGATCCGGAATGGTGCCCCAGTTGATCAACTGCTTCTGATTCAGGATGTAATCCAGTTGCTGCACCAGGACCGGAGCGCGCGCGGCCTGGTTCTGGTCAGGAAACATGTTCAGGTTGAGGGCGTGCGCCGCCGCCATAAAATTGCCCTCCTGGCTGTTGATCAGAAAATATTCAAGCACAGCCTGGGGCGTCTGGCGGTTCATCAGACCTTCGGGCGGAGCCAGTCCCGCGTTCAACTCGTCCAGTACATAGTAGGCTTCGTTGTACATATTCGTCTCATTCCCACCCGAGGCCTCCGCTTCTTGCTCCTGCCCTTCCTGGGAGGACGATTGTGCCTGAAGCGGTGCGGGGAGAATCGCCGGCGTAAGCAGCAGGCCGGCAAGAACGACGATACAAATGAAGCGATAACAATTGAGCAGAGACCCGGTTTTACGCAGGGTACTGGTTTGTAGATGCATGAGCAACTCCATCAGCTAGTTAACACGATGTCGCACAGTGGACCTTCAACGCAGCCGTTTGATCGCCGCAGCGACACATACGCCTGCGGCAGCATGGGGTTTTCACACTGCCGGAACCCCAACTCTCTCTCGCAGGAGATCACGCAACGCGTGTCATTGAACTATTCGAAGGTATCCGGTGATGAAGTTAGCAAGGATAATGCCGGCGATGAATTTGTAGGGGGGTAGGAGCCTCTCACATGTAGGGGTCGAGAAGAACGCGGGCAAAACGTGTTCGCAGCCCATCCTGTTGCGCGGGAATCTTGTCCCTGGTCAGGCCCGGAAGCCTGCATCTGCCGGAGTGCATAGGGACGAAAGATGTTTTGCCCCTATGCCCCCAGACACTCCTACGAACCGGCAGGCAGGATAATCTCGCGTTTGTCGGCTTCCGGGTGCGGTCGATAGAGAATCGCCACATTCCCAATCAATAGAACCAGCACGCTATCCGACTGCGCAACCAGTTTGCCGGTGAGGTCATGCTTCTGATCTTGAAAATCGACAAATTTCACCTTAATCAATTCGTGGGCTGCAAGCTCATGATTAACCTTGGCAATCACCAGGTCACTCAAGCCCTGTTTGCCCACCTGGACCACGGGCTTGAGATTATGCGCCAGTTTGCGCAGATATTTGCGCTGCGTCTGTGTCAGTTGTTGCATATATCATCACCTGTGCTGCATCTGCTCCACCAGAGCGGGAAGCAGACCGATATGTTCAAGTGTAGCATACTCCTGTGACCGGGAAGCCGTATCGGCGATGACTTCGTGTGACCAGGTGATATGGTACGGGATATGCACAGCATGCCCACCAAGCGCAACAACCGGCAAAATATCCGACTTGAGCGAGTTCCCGATCATCAGGAAGCGCTCCGAGGGAATGCCATATTTTGCCAGGAGCGCGGCGTAGGTCGGCTCGGTTTTCGCGCTCATGATTTCGATATGACGAAAATAGTCCGCCAGCCCGGACTGCGCAATCTTTGACTCCTGATCGAGCAGGTCGCCCTTGGTTATCAACATCAACGGGTAGTGTTGCGCCAGGGTGGTAACGACCTCCTGCACATGCTCAAGCAGTTGCACCGGCGTGCGCCGCATCTCTCTGGCAAAGTCAATGATCATCTGGATCTCGCTACCCTGAATGCGCCCCTCAGTCAACTCAATCGCTGTTTCGATCATCGAGAGCGTAAATCCTTTGATGCCATAGCCAAAATATTCAAGATTGCGCATCTCCGTGGCAAACAGACGCTGATCGATCCACTCCGCGCTGTGATAGGGTGACAGCAGGCGCTTGAATTTGTCCTGTGTCAGCGAGAAAATTGTCTCGTTATGCCAGAGTGTATCGTCGGCATCAAGCCCAATCATGTCAAACATTATCATACTTTGTCCCTTTTTGCTCACTTACAGGCGTTACGCGGTCACTGACGTGGCGGCGCATGTCGCCTCCGGCAGGGCGGAAGATTCCATGCTTTTGCACAAAAATGTTACACAAGGTGTAACATTTTTGTGCAAAAGATAAAAAGATGTACCATGCGGCCGCAGGCGAATCTGACATTCATCGGGTGAAACGCCCGGTTTGAACACGCACCGCGTAACGCCTGTCACTTACACGCGTTACACGGTCACTGACGTGGCAGCGCATGTCGCCTCCGGCAGGGCGGAAAAACCCGGATTGTTCACACCAATATTGCACGATGTGTAACATTGGTGTGAACAAGATAAAAAGATGTACCATGCGGCCGCAGGCGCAATCCACCACTACTACGATATCACCATCCGGTTTGACTGCCTACCGTGTAACGCGTGTCACCTACTGCGCAAATGTCCCCTCCAGCAGTTCCTCGGCTTCGTCACCAATGCCATAGGCCAGAAAGAGCGGACGCTCACCTTGAGGGTAGGTCGGGACAGCCGTAAGTGGTTCCGCCGCAGCACCAAACGCCTGCAGCGCCTGATCACGCACTTCGGCGGATGTGCCGGTGGGCAGTAGCAGCAGCGCCTGATCACCAGTTGGAGCGGATAGTTGGGTTCCACTGACCGACTCCACCGGGATATCGCTTGTCAGGTAGCGTAGCGCGTCGGTTTGCAGTGTCTTTTTCAGAATAAATACCTTCACCGACTGTAGCTCCGGATCATCCACGACAAACGGGGCGCGAGCCACCCGGGCCATCGCTGTCTCGGTGACATAAAACTCGCTATAGACCGCCGGGTTCCGCGCCATTGCCCCAAAATAGAGCCAGACATTAAACACCAGACTACCCACCAGCAGCAGGTTGAAAGCTACCGGAATCAGGTTAAAAGCCACCCGGTTCTTCGTTCTTAGTTCCTGGTTCTTCTGGCGAAGCGCCTCCAGCGCAAAGACCGCCAGCATGCAGGCCGGAGCCAGCATGCCGAGCGAGCGCATAGCGTGTGGCGCATCCCCACTGAAGAGCCCCGGCAGCAGATTAAGCGCGGGTAGGAGTAGCAGCGCCGGCATCTCCGGTCGTCGCCGGCGCACAATTGCCAGCCCCAACCCCACGAGCAACAGCGTCCCGGCAATCGGATCAAGCATTGGCGCACCGGGGGCATGATGGCGACCATTGGGTTCACCCGTGACATGCCACATCAGCAGATACTTACCGGCATTGCGCAGCAGCAGCCTCAGCGGGGCATGGATCTCCGTGTTATTCGTATCGAGAACCGAGACATGCGCGACCCGCCGGTTGTAGCCCTCCCAATCGTCGGCGATAAAGTTGAGCAGCGGTGCCAGCGTCAACAGTCCGATCAGCGCCGCCGCCGCCAGTGCCGGAGCCGCACGCCGCCAGTTTGCACGCGACGGCCCCAGGCGCACGGCCGTCAGCACCGCCAGCGTGATCGGCCCCATCCGCCCGGTGTGGTAGGTGTAGGCCGCCAGCCCCGCGCAGAGCGCCGCGCCACCGAGCAGCAGGACCATCTTCACCGGCCTCCGCCCGGTTGTTGCGTTGGGCCGTGTGCTCGCTTCACCCGGCGCACTGCTCGCCGGCAGCGCGCGCCACATCAGCCCTAACGCCGTCAGCATCAGCAGATGATCCAGGGTAGCCGGAAAGGCCCAGCGGCTCATGCTCAGGCTCCAGGAGGCCCAGGCAATCAGCGCCGCGCTCAGCAGCGCCGCCCGCGCGCCGATCAGCGGTCGTGCCGCCCACCAGAGCGCCAGTGGGGTGAGCGCCCCGGCCAACGCGCTGATCAGGCGTGCGCTCCAGACATGCGGCCCAAACGTACCGACAATCGGTGCCATCAGGTAGAAGAGCAGCGCAGGCAGGTCGGCCCCGCTGACCACATAGATCGGGCGAAATGTCGGGTCATTCCAGATGCGCAGCGCCAGCGAAGCATGCCGCGCCTCATCCCGCCAGATGCCCAGCGGCAAGCTGTCCAGGTGGTACAGGCGTAATCCGACCGCCAGAAGCGTAATGCCGACCAGCGCGGCGACCTCGACCCGTACCCCAATCCGCCGCGCGGATACCCGTGCGGGAGCGGCGGCGTCCGCATCAACCAGCCCGGTCAGCGCCAGCAGTGTGCCGGTCAGCAACACCGCCAGGCCCGGTACCGCAGGCAGATCGAACCGTAGCGCCACCACGGCAACCAGCATCAACGCCAGGCCGCTCCAGGGCGCGAAAGGCACCCGCCCACACAACCGGCGCAGGCTCATCGGAGCCACAACCAGCCCCAGCAGCGGCGCAAACGGCCACCAGGGCCACCAGATCGTCGGCAGGAGATAGCCCGAGGTCAGCGGGTAGGCCGCCGCCAGTCCCGCCACCGCTGCCGACACTATCCCAACCCCAAAGACAATCCGCATCCGGACACCAGACCACCATAACAGCAAACAGGTTAGCAGCGGCAGCGTGAGCAAAAAGAAAGTCCGTTGCGGTGGGGGCAGGTTCCCGGCAGCGCCAACCGGCCACATCACCAGACTGTTGGTTGCCACCCCCAGGTTACGGGTATCCTCGCCGCCTGGACGAAAGAAACTACTCTTCAGCAGCAGCGCCGTATCACCGGATGTCCTGGTGGGCACCAGTACCTGATAGTTGCGCCAACCGAAACCCAGTGTAAACTCACCCAGATCGTGGTTGCCCACTGCTAATTCCACAGTTGCCGGAGGAGCATCATCGGGACGTAGCGAGATCAGGCGCAGATTGACCCGCGCCGGACGTCCGTCAAAGCCATAGAGAAATACCCCCGCCAGCGGTTGCGACCAGCGGTACTTCTCCCGATTATTCTGCTCCAGCTCATAAAACCCGCTCATCATTGAAACCGCCGACGGCCAGACGCAGGTAGGGATCGGCAAACTGCGCACCGATCAGCATCAGACTAAGCGTGAGGAGCAGCAGCAACCCGGCCGCAAGCGGCGTCCGCGACAGCGCAAATGGGGCGGCCTGATGCAGCGTGCCCTGGATTCTTTGCGATAACAAACCCGGTTGACTCACAGATGTAGCGACTCCTCGTGGGCGGTAGGGTGCAGCATACTGCCTCCCAAATAGTGACACGGTATCATACTCGAGATAGTGCCGTCATGCAACTGTCTGCCTCTGGCGACAAAGTCCTATCCAGAGGTGGGATGAAAAGGGGACTGCTGGGATGCACACAGATGGCAAAAAGTCGTTATACTGTGATATTGAGACCTCTCGGTTCACTACTTGCGTGTGCCCTGGCATGCAAAAACATCGCTGAATGCCTGTCACGCATATCGCGCGGTTGCAAGGGAGAGAACATGTGGGATCTTATTTTTGAGAGCATCGAAGCCGGTGTGATCGGGCTGATTATCGTCTATCTGCTCTGGATTGGCCGGCGCGAACAACTCTATACCCACAGGGGATGGACCGCCATTGTGCTGGGGTTTGGCCTGATCGGGCTGGGCAGCATCGTCAGAATGGCTGATGAACTCCCCCTGATGCGCCAGGTGGGCCTCTTTGAGGGAACCGCATATGAGGCACTGTTTGAGGAGGGGATCGGCGGCTTTCTGGGGTACATCCTGATTATCGTCGGGTTCTGGCACTGGCTACCCGGAATCAACTTATCAGACCAGACCCGGCAGGCGTTGAAAAAAACGAATGATGACCTGGAGGTGCTGGTCGCGGCCCGCACTGCCGAGTTGCTGCAAGCCAATCACCAGTTGCAGCAGGAAGTCGAGGAGCGGAAAGCGGCCGAGCAACAACTCTGCCTGTATCATCGCGCAATCCTGGCAACCAGCAGCGGCATCCTGATTACCGACCCGAACCAGCTCGATAACCCGATCATTTACTGCAATCCTGCATTTGAACGCATCTCCGGCTATACCAGTGACGAGGTAGTAGGGCGGAACTGCCGTTTTTTACAGGGACCGGATACCGACCCGGATGCCCGGCAACACATCCGCCAGGCGATTGACCACGAACATGAGTGCCATGTGGTCGTCAAAAACTATCGCAAAGACGGCACGCCCTTCTGGAATAAGCTGGCGATTGCGCCCGTGCGCGATGCCGGCGGTGGGTTAACCCACTTTATTGGCATTCAGACCGATATTACCGAGTGGAAGCAAGCCGAAGCAGCGCTACGCAAGAGTGAGGAGTTGTATCGCACGCTTGCTCGCAGCCTGCCCGACTCCTCAGTAATCCTGTTTGACCAGGAGCTCTGCTGCATCCTTGCCGAAGGTCCGGCACTGGCAACCGCCGGCTTCGCCAACCGACAGATTGAAGGCAAGATGCTCCGGGAAGTGTTACCGCGCCAGATCTATGAAGAACTGATGCCCTACTACCGGGCCGCATTTGCCGGAGGCGCGACAATCTGTGAGAAGACATTTGAAAAAACCATTTACCTTATCCACACGTTGCCGGTAAAAAATGAACATGACGCGATCTTCGCCGGTATGCTGCTGGTACAGGATATTACCGAGCACCGGCGCGCGGAGCAGGCGCTGCGCGAGAGCGATAAACTGCTGCGCACCGTTATCGCCGGCGCGCCGATCTTCCTCTTCGCCCTCGACAACACGGGCGCCTTTACGCTGCTCGAAGGCAAGGGGTTGGATCTGCTGCAACTCAAACCGGGCGACGCCGGGGGCCGCTCCGTCTTCGATATCTACCGTGATATGCCCGAGGTGCAGGCCTATAACCAGCGGGCGCTGGCGGGTGAGACATTTACCGCGACCGTGGCAGTCGCCGGGTTGATCTTTGAAACTCATTACTCGCCCCTGCGCGACGAAGATGGTAACGTCTTTAGCGTCATTGGCGTGGCGACCGATATCACCGAGCGGGAGCAGACCCGCGAAGCGCTACGCCACCAGCACGATTTTGCCCTCCAGATTATGAATACCATGGGCCAGGGGCTGATCGTGACCAATGTTAACTGCCAGTTTGAGTTTGTGAACCCGGCATGCGCGCAAATGCTGGGCGCGACCCCCGACGCGCTGATTGGTCGCTCGTTTAGCGACTTCGTTGTGTCCGCCGACACAGCAATCCTGACCAATGCCTTTACGCGCCGTCTGGCGGGAGAAACCACCACCTACGAGATTCGCCTGCGCCGGACCGATGATCAGATGGTCTACGCACTAATCAATGGCGTGCCGCGTCGGCATGCTGACCAGGTCATTGGCTCAATTGCCGTTATCTCTGATCTGACCCAGCATCGCCAGATGGAAGAAGATCTGGAGCAAGCCCGCAACCAGGCGCTCGAAGCCTCCCGGCTGAAGTCAGAATTTCTGGCAACCATGAGCCATGAGATTCGCACCCCCATCAACGCAATTATTGGCATGACCGAACTGCTTGTCGATACACCGCTGGCTCCTAACCAGCGCGAGTTTGCCACCATCGTCCACGAGTCCGGGCAGGCACTCCTGACGATCATCGACGATATCCTGGACTTCTCGAAGATCGAGGCCGGTAAGTTGATTCTTGACCATGTGGATTTCTGTCCGGTTCACATTGTCGAAGGAACAGCGGATCTGCTGTCACCGAAGGCGTATGAGAAAGATATCGCTTTGATGACCTGGATTGCCCCGGATGTTCCCGACAATCTCCGGGGCGACCCCGGACGGCTGCGACAGGTCTTGATCAATCTGGTCGGAAATGCGATTAAATTTACGAACCAGGGCGAAGTCGTAGTTCGTGTAACACTGGAAAGTGCTACAAGCATGAATAATGTTGTCCTGCGTTTTGCCATTAGCGACACCGGCATTGGTCTGTCAAACGCAGCGCGCCATCGGTTATTCGAGCCGTTTACACAGGAAGACGGCTCGACGACACGCCGATATGGTGGTACCGGGCTGGGCCTGGCGATCTCCAAACATCTGGCCGAGTTGATGGGCGGCACAATCGGGTTCGAGAGTGTCCTGCACCAGGGATCAACCTTCTGGTTTACCGCGCGGTTTGAACGCATTGCCGCGCCGGATCGGCTTGCCTTCCGGGAGCAGAACGATCTGCGCGGCACGCGGGCGCTCCTGGTTACGAGCAACCGGACTAACCAGGAGATTCTTCAGAGCTATGCTACACTTGGTGGCATGCAGTGCGCCGGCACAACGATGGGGACAACAGCGCAGCACCTCCTGCAGACCGCCGTTGCGGAGGAACAGCCCTATGCGCTGGCAGTTGTCGATCTGGCGCTGCACGATATGGATGGGTTTGAACTGGCACAGATCATTCAGGATGATCCGCTGATTGCGAATACACCACTGATGTTGCTGACCCGGCTTGATCAGCGCGAGCAACGGCAACTGGCGGCGCAGGCCGGGTTTTCGGCCTATCTGACCATGCCGGTGAAGCGGGGGCCGTTTCTCGAAACGATAGGCGGGGTACTCGCCGGTACCGCGCAGATGTCGTCGGTAGAAGTCGGCAGCGAGGCGTTTGCGCTGCAGATAGACACCGGGCCCGACATGCTGCACACGGCACGCACGGAGAAACTCATTCTCCTGGTTGAAGATAACCCGGCGAACCAGCGGTTGGCACTGCGGCAACTGGAGAAACTTGGATATACTGTCCACGCAGTGACAAATGGACGTGAGGCAGTGGAGGCGGTGCGCTGTGCTGCCGCCGTCTATGCGCTGGTCTTGATGGACTGCCAGACGCCGGAGATGGATGGCTACGCCGCCACCAGCGCCATTCGTGATATGGAGCAGACCAGCGGGCGGCATCTGCCGATTGTGGCAATGACCGCCAACGCCATGCAGGGCGACCGGGAAGCCTGCCTGGCGGTGGGCATGGATGATTACATCAGCAAGCCGGTCAGTCTGCACTCCCTGCGTAGCGTGCTTGAGCGCTGGATTACCCATACACCGGCAAACAATCCGCATCTACCTCTGCCTGGTATGTCCAGTAGTGCGGCCAACGGTTGTTTGCTGGATACAGGTGTGATCCAGAGTCTGCATGAGTTACAGGCGGCCGGCGAACCCAATTTCCTGAGCGATTTGATCAATATCTATTTTTCTGATGCGCCAATATTTATCAATAAGATGAAGACTGCGCTAACCCATGCGGATACGGTATCGCTCTGCGAGGCAGTGCATAGCTTTAAGGGAAGTAGCGCCAGCATCGGTGCAAGAACCGTAGCCATACTCTGCCGGGAGTTGGAGATACTGGTGCGCTCCGGCAGTCTGGCGGGTGCGCAGGATCTACTGCTACGCATCGAAGCCGAGTATGAGCGGGTCAAACCGGAGCTGGAGGCCGAACGAAGCGGCAAGTGACGCTCAAGGAGCAACATCTCTTATGTCAATCGCCGATCTACGCCAGGAGTACAGCCGCCAGGGGCTGAACGAGGCTGAGGTTGATCCCAATCCGCTGGCGCTATTTGACACCTGGCTGGCCGACGCAATCCGTGCGCAGGTGTACGAGCCCAATGCAATGACGCTGGCAACCGTATCGGCGGAGGGCCGACCGGCGGCGCGGATGGTGCTGCTCAAGGGCTTTGACGCGGCGGGGTTTGTCTTCTACACCAACTACACCAGCCGCAAAGGGCAGGAACTGGCGCAGACGCCCTGGGCCGC
>CAKZQX010000230.1 GCA_937141995.1 uncultured Chloroflexaceae bacterium
AGTAAGCAATAGTATACAAAAAGGAAAGAAAACGCCTGCAAATGTAGCTTCAGCGTAAGAGTGTGCTAAAATTGAAAGAGTACCCTTCATACAACCTGTGCTTCAGTCTCCCCGGTGAGCTGAAGCAGTGCGGGAATAGAGCTTCCGATGAACAAATATCATCATCCACCTGAGTCTACCATCCATTCCCCGGCTGCCACGCTGGAAGTCATGCCCGACCGACCCGACTCGGCCTTCCAGCAGGAATATGCCGATGACGCGGACCTGAACCTGCTGGCGGAACTGCTGGCGGGCCAGGATGCCACGCTTCCCACCGCCGTGGCAGCGCCGGCCACCGATGCGCAGTTCGATCAGAATAACCGCCGGGATCGCCGCTCGATGCGCGAGAAGCTGCTGGCTCCCGAATATCAGCGCCTGGAGCAGTTGGAAGTACAGGTAGCTGAGTTGCAGGCCCAGCTTCGGGACCGTGATGCGCTCATCCGCACGATGGCGCCCCTGGTCAGCCAGATGATTGCGCAGCGCGTGCAGGAGTCGCGCGATGAGGTCGCCGAGGCGCTCTACCCGGTGATCGGGCGTACCATCCAGCGTGCGGTGAGCGAGGCGATGCGCGATCTGGCGCGGCGGATCGATCTGACCCTGCGGCGTAGCATGCGTCCCCGGTTTCTGGTCGGATTGATGTTCAAGCGGTTGCGCGGCGTCAAACCGGAAGAGGCGGCGCTCCGCCAGGCATTGCCTTTCCAGGTGCGCGAACTTTTTCTGTTGCACCGGGAGTCCGGGCTGCTGATCCAGCATATCTCGGCGGTGGGGACGCTGACGGATGCGGATCTGATCGGCAGCATGCTGAGCGCGATTCGCGCTTATGTCGCCGACTCGTTTGAACCGGGCAACGGGACTTCGCTTGATGCTATCGAGTATGGCAGCGGGAAGCATATTTTGATTGAAGAGGGGCAGGCGGCGCTGATCGCCGTGCTGGTGCAGGGGGTTGAGCCGGCCGGCTTTCGGGCGGCGCTACGGCAGCAACTCTTTGAACTGCACCACGCCTGTGGTACGCTGCTACGGAGCTTCAAGGGCGATCCGATTGACTCGGCCATGCTTTTGCCGCAGTTGAACCCGCTGATGGAGTGGAGTGATGCTTCAGCGTAAAGTATGCCTGATTGGCGATTTTGCGGTTGGCAAGAGCAGTCTGTTCAACCGCTTTGTCTACAATCGCTTTTCCGAAACCTATCAGAGTACCATCGGGGTGCGGGTTCAGCGGAAAGTTGTCACTGTGCAGGGGCGTGATGTTGCGCTGGTGCTCTGGGATACCGAGGGCGGGCAGGATAGCAGCACGGTGCGGGAGAGTTACCTTGCGGGAGCGTCCGGGGCGGTGATTGTGTGTGATCTGACGCGGAACAATACTATTCTCCATTGTGAAGAGTATGCTCATATTCTGCGTCAGAAAAATGCAAATATACCGTTAATCATGGCCGGCAATAAGCTGGATCTGGTGTCGCCGGAGCATACGCACGTCGCCGTCGCGCGCCGGGTGGCCCAACTGATCCAGGTGCCGTTGACGCTCTCCAGTGCCGGCAGTGGTGAAGGTGTTGAGGCATTATTCCAGTCGCTGGGAGAGGGATTAGTCGGTGTCCACCCAACTTCCTGAGCAACCATTCCCCGTAGACGACCAGGGGCAGCATCTGCGTGCGCCGGGGGTCGCATATCTGATCTGCGACGCTGATCTGCAGGTGACGGATGTCGGCGCGTCCGGTGCTGCACTGCTGGGGATGCCGGAGGTTACGCTGATTGGTCAGTCGTTGACAAGCATCTGCCTGCCGTTGCTGGGCAATGAGGACCAACTCGCGGCGGTCTGCGCGCGCACCCTGCCCCATCTGCAGATTGAACAGATTAACCTGGATGATGACCAGGGCCGGACTCGCTATATTTCGCTGGTGGTCTGGCCGTACCGGCAGGCCGAGTTGATTGTTATTCTAAGCGATGTCACCCTCCAGAGCCGCCAGCAGCAGCGCCTGCAGCAGCAGCACAACGAGTTGCTGCTCCTGAATGAGCAGATTGCCGCCCAGAATGAGCAGTTGACCGCGCTCAACGCCGAACTGGAGGAAGTCTCGCAACGCAAGTCGAATATGATGGCGATTGTGACACACGATCTGCGCTCGCCCCTCACCGCCGTAACCGGGTATGCCGGTATGCTGCTCGAAGAGACCTGCGGCCCGCTGACCTCGGACCAGCGCGAGATCCTGGAGGCGATCCATCAGCAGGGGCAGCATATGCGCGATCTGTTGAGCCGGTTGCTGGATCTGCGCCGCCTGGAAGCTACGGAGTTGCAAAAACGCACTCCGGTTGACCTGAACCTGCTGCTGATGCGCGCGGTCTTCTCCTTCCACGATCAGGCGCGCCTGGCCGGGGTCGAGTTCTGCTTCCCGGAAGATGCCGACGAGGAGACGCTGCAGGTGCCGGGTGATGCGGATATTCTGCAGCAGGCGGTTGCGAATCTGCTCAGTAATGCGATTAAGTACACTGGAGCCGGGGGCAACGTGACGGTACGCCTCTACCGGGCGACAACGCTGCCTGCACTTGATCCTCCGCTGGACCCCACTGGCTGCTGGTGCGTGATCGAGGTTGCCGATACCGGGCCGGGCATTGCCGATGATGATCTGCACCGGATCTTCGATCCTTTCTTTCGCACGGACGAGGCGCGTGTCCGGGGTCCGGCGGGCAGTGGTCTGGGGTTGGCAATTGTGCAGATGGCCGTGCGTCAACACCACGGACGGGTGCATGTCATCAGCAGCCTGGGCCAGGGGACAACCTTTCTGCTGTTGCTGCCGTGTGATGCGGCCGACGCGGTGGGGATCTGAGCCGCTTTGTAGGGCGGACGCGCGAATGAACGTGGAGTTTGTAATCCGGACATCCGCTAGATCGGAGTCCCGGCTTCAGCCGGATCAGGCGTTCTCGGCAGGATGTGGCAATCCCGGCAGGCATTCAACCGGCTGAAGCCGGGACTCCAGGACATTTCATATCCAGGCTATTTTTCAAAGTTCATAAGCCGGGACGCCCAAATCGGCGGATGAACGTGGAATGTTTAATCCGGACATCCGCTAGATCGGAGTCCCGGCTTCAGCCGGATCAGGCGTTCTC
>CAKZQX010000231.1 GCA_937141995.1 uncultured Chloroflexaceae bacterium
GCCCTCCCCGGTTACGGCAATCGCTGGCCCAGCTCCAGCAGATTAGTGACGCGGTCTATATGCAACCCCTGTCGGTGGGTGACTTCGTCGCAGTCGCCCTGTCACTGCCGGCCGACCAACCGGCAGTGCTGGCGCACTGGGATGATGTCTTCAATGTTGAACCCTGGGAAACGCCCGAACTGTTTGATGAACGGCAGGGCCAGATTGTTGCCGGCAACCTGGAGGGCACGCAACCGGCGGGACCAGGATATCTCGACTGGCTGGCAGAGCATGACTTCCCAACCACGCCCACCAGCTACCCGCTCGTTGCCATCGTCGATAGTGGAATCGATGTCGGCAGTGCCGAAAATCCGCAGCATCCGGACCTCCGTGAACTGGGTGATGCGGCGCGCGCCTCCCGCCTGGGCGCAATTATCAACTGCACGCTCGACTCGGACGGTACCGATTTTGAAGGTCACGGCACACTCAATGCCGGAATCATCGGCGGCTATAACTCCCAGACGGAAGCGCCCTACGCTGATGCAGCCGGCTACCGGCATGGATTGGGCATCTCGCCCTATGGCCGGATGACCGGCACAAAGATCTTCGACAGCTCCGGCTGGTTCGACATCGATGGCTGTAGTGACTCGTTTACGGCGATGTTGGAGAAGACCTACGCGGCAGGTGCGGTGATCACCTCAAACAGTTGGGGAAGTCGTGCCTCCAGTCGCTATACGTTCCTGGGCCAGTTCTATGATGCCGCCACTCGTGACGGCTCCAACCGGGTGGCGGGAGCCCAACCCATGCTGCATATATTCTCGGCCGGGAACTCAGGACCGGCGACCTTCAGCCTGGGGAGCCCGGCAACGGCGAAGAATGTAATCAGCGTTGGCGCGACCGAGCATGTGCGCGACGATGGCGTGATCGATGGTTGCAGAGTTGCCGCCGCGGACAGCGCCGACGACATCATCTTTTTCTCCTCGCGCGGCCCCACCCGCGACAAACGGTTTAAGCCGGATCTGGTGGCACCCGGCACACACATTCAAGGGCCGGCCTCGCAGTCCCCCAATTTCACCGGTTACGGTGTCTGTGGCGCGCAGGGCAACGCTGACGATGATCTGGACGGGCGCTACTATCCCGCCGGCCAGCCCCTCTACCCCTGGTCATCGGGTCCCAGCCACTCGGCCCCCGCCGTGGCCGGAGCGGCCTCGCTACTACACGAATATTACGAGCGCGTCTGGAATCCGGGGAAGACCCCCAGCCCGGCCATGGTGAAGGCACTTCTGCTCAACCAACCGCGCTATCTGACCGGCGTCGATGCGAATGATCTGCTCCCCAGTTTTAACCAGGGCTGGGGCGGCCTCAACCTGGGAGCCATCCTGGATGAACCGTCGTTGTACCTGGTTGATCAGGATGTCCTGTTTGGCGCAACCGGCGAAACATTTCAGCTTGATGGAACGATTCAAGACACGGCCCGTCCGGTCGCCATTTCCCTGGTCTGGAGCGATGCACCGGGCACGACCACCGGGGCAACCCTGGTCAATGACCTGAACCTGGAAGTCACGGTCGGCGAAACGGTCTACCGGGGCAATGTCTTTACGGGAGATGTTTCGCGCGATGGAGGTGGCTTCGACTATCGCAACAATGTTGAGCGGGTTTATCTGCCCGCCGGCACCGGTGGCCCGATTAGTGTCCGGGTGAGCGCGGCCAATATCGCGGGGGATGGTGTGCCCGGCAATGCGACAATGCTTGATCAGGACTTCGCCCTGGTTGCAACCAATGTCGCCGAGGTGTTCAGCGTAGCCGCAACGGACACCACCTGGAGTGAGGTAACGGGCAATGGCGACACGATTATCGACCCGGGCGAAACGATTGCGGTCCAGGTGACACTTATGAACCGGGGCAGTCGGGCGCTTACCGACATCACCGGGGAAATGACGGCAGTTGACAGCATCGCCACCGTAACCGGCACAACCTCGGACTATCCTGACCTGAGTACACCTGGAGCTACCGCCACAAATAACACGGGCTATTTACTCAAGATTGGACCGTGGCATAGCTGTGGTAAGCCCCTTACCCTCGCGCAGACGATTACAACCGGCGATGGTTGGCAAGGGACCACACAGGTCAGCCTCCCCACGGGAATAATGGCGCCGGCGCAGAATTATGCCTATACCGGTCCCTCCCAGGATATCCCCGACAATGACTACATAGATGAGTTACGGAGTAGCATGTCTATTTCCGATACCGGCACTATCGCTGATGTCAATGTTCACCTGGAGATAACGCATCCCTGGGTGGGTGACGTAGGGGTGATCCTGGAGTCACCGGAGGGGACTTTCATCGACCTGGTTGATCGCCCAGGTGATGGTGCAGAGCGAGGGGCGAACTTCCGGGGGACCATCTTTGATGACGAGGGCGCGGATGGGTCTATTACTGCGGCTACGGCCCCCTTCACCGGATCATTTATTCCGCTGGACGCGCTCTCCCGGTTCGATGGCGAGTCGCTGGAAGGTGAGTGGACATTGTATGTGTATGACGAGGGACTCGACGACATCGGCACCCTCGATAGTTGGTCGCTGGATATTCAGACAACCCGGCGCGTCTGTACCGTCGATAGCCGGCCGATTTATCTGCCGCTGGTGAGTCAGGCGCAGTGACCGGCGTCTGATGGAGTGCGCAAGCATAGCTTGCGCACTCCCTTTGGGTTCAGCCATACTCTCAAGGGTAGGTTTCTTGGGCGGGTGTAACGTCTGTGTAAACACTTTTGAGCGAGTCGCGGGAATCTGGTAGGATACGGGGTGCAAACCAATCGTAGAGCTACCGGAGGTTCCCATGACTCGCTCAGATGGATTATCGCAATGGCAAGCGATTGTGTCAACTCAGATGCCGCACCGCTCCACCCCGCAGGCCACCGTGCTGGCCATGTGGAGCTTTGGCATGGTGCTGGCCCAGAGCTGTGGTCTGACCAGTGTGGCGTGGACGCTCGCTTCCCTGCTCGGCTGCCGCGAGAACACGATGCGCCAGCGTCTGCGCGAATGGTGCTACGACGCGACGCACAAAGCGGGCAGTAAACGGGGCGTCAAACGCGAGGCCGTGGATGTGACCACCTGGTTTGTCCCGCTCATGCGTTGGGTGCTGGCCTGGTGGCCGCCCGACGAGCGGCGGGTCGCCCTGGCGATCGATGCCAGCACGCTCGGCCAGCGCTTCACCGTCCTCGCCGTCAGTCTGATCTATCGCGGCTGTGCCATCCCGATTGCCTGGGTGGTGCTGCCTGCCTGCAGCAACGGGGCATGGCGACCACACTGGCTCCGGTTGCTGCGGACGATCAAGCCCGGCATCCCGGCGGGCTGGACGGTGATCGTCCTGGCCGACCGCGGGCTGTATGCGAACTGGGTGTATCGCCGCATCGTACGGTGAGGCTGGCATCCCTTTGTGCGCATCACCCGCGGTGGGAACTAGCGACCCGCTGGCGCGGCGCGCTTTCGGCCCCTGCGCGACGCTGTGACCCAGGGCGGTGCCGCCTGGTCGGGCGCGGTGACCTGTTTTTCGACCAAAGACGCCCAACGGTCCTGCACGCTGTTGGCGCGTTGGGATGCGGGCCACGACGATCCCTGGCTGATCGTCACCGATCTCGCGCCCGCGGCGGCGGATATCGTGTGGTATGGCCTGCGGCCGCTGATCGAATGCAGCTTCAAAGAGGTGAAACGCGGCGGTTGGCACTGGGAACAGACCAAAATGACGGATCCCGACCGCGCGACGCGCCTGTGGCTGGCCATTGCGGTGGCCACGCTCTGGGTCGTCAGTGTGGGCGGGTTGGCCGAAGCGACCATGCCCGCCAGTATG
>CAKZQX010000232.1 GCA_937141995.1 uncultured Chloroflexaceae bacterium
TAAAGGTGGGCAACGGATTGGCAAAGAGCAACAGGCCCACCGCCGTCCCGCCCAGCAGACTCACCAGACCCAGCCAGAGGCGATGTCGCCGGGTTTGCAGCACTCCGGTATACCAGGCAATGACCATGTACCAGAGGTACGGTCCTCCGATGAAGGGCAACCAGCCGATACGCCACCAGAACTCCCTTTCGGCTTCAATGGTTCCGATAGCCCGCCCGACCACGGCCGAATGCCCGACAAAAAAGAGTCCGGCCAGCAGGAAGGCGAGACCGGCAACCCATGTGCCCCACTGTCGGCGCTCAGCATTGAGCAGCACCGTCAGTCCCAGCCAGAGCATCAGGATGGTGTTGAAAAACGAGACCGCAATAATGGCCCAGTCCGCCAGATAAAACAGGAGTGCGTACATGATTTTAACGGTTATAGGTTAACGGTTATGGGTTTCATTTTCACACAAAGCGCGCAAAGACCTGGTTGCCCAGCATCCGCCCGCGTGGAGTCAGGCGTACGGCGGAGGCATCTTGCTCCAGCAGGCCCAGTTCGGTCAACTCGGCCAGGGTTGCCCCGAAGATCTCCTCCATTGCAACCCCGCAGCGCCGGCGGAAGTGCGCCCGACTCACCCCGATATTCAGGCGCAGACCCATAAACATCGTTTCGGCGTAGAGATCCTGCGGCGTCAGGTCGATAACGTCATCCAGGGGGCGGCGACCAGCCTGAACCGCGTCGATGTAGCTATCCACGCCGCACAGGTTGGCGTAGCGCCGGGGGTAGACATGTCCATGCGCCCCGGCTCCCGCGGCCAGGTAATCGCTGTTCAGCCAGTAGGCCAGATTATGCCGACATGCCGGCGTGGGCAGGCCGATGTCTTCGCCGTTCCCGTTCCCCTGGTTCGCGGTTCGCGGTTCGTGGTTCTGCGGGCGGGCCCAATTACTCACCTCATACTGCGCATACTCGGCGGCGGCGAAGCGCTGCATGGCCGCCTCGTACATTGCGGCGGTTGCATCGTCGTCGGGCAGGCTAATCTGGCCGCGCAGCACCTGCGCATAGAGCGGGGTTTGCTCTTCCAGGATGAGCGAGTAGAGCGAGAAGTGATCCACGCCCCAGGTGGTTACTTCTTCCAGGGTGGCTTCCCACTGCGCCGGCGTCTGCCCGGGCAGCCCGAAGATAAAGTCGAGGTTGATATTATCAAACCCGGCGCGGCGGGCCTCCGCAAAGCAGCGATGGGCTTCTTCCGCCGTGTGGGTGCGCCCCAGGATGCGCAACGTCGGATCATGCAGGCTCTGCACCCCCAGGCTGAGGCGGTTCACGCCCAGGTCGCGCAGCCCGCGCAGGTAGGCGGGCGCGGTTGTTCCGTTCCCCAGCACCGAGCCGGGATTGGCCTCCAGGGTAATCTCGGCCGCTTCCAGCGGAATGATCCGGCTGGCGGCGCGCAGCACCTGCTCCAACTGCTCGAGCGTAAGCATGCTGGGCGTGCCACCGCCAAAAAAGATGGTCGGCGGCAGCGCTGTGTCATGCGAACTCTGCGCGTCCGGATCGGCGGCCAGCATGTCAATTTCGGCACACAGCGCCGCAACATAGGCTGTGATGCGGTGTTCCAGGTTGGCGTAGGTGTTGAAGTCGCAGTAGGCACAGCGCCGCGCACAGAAGGGAATATGGATGTAGAGATGTTTGACCGGCCGGTTCACGCTGTGCGCCTCAGTGCTGCGGGTTGCCGACATGCTCGTGGGCGTGGTAACTACTGCGCACCAGCGGACCGCTCTCAACATGGGTGAAGCCGCGCTGTAGCCCCGCTTCCTTAAACATGGCAAACTCGGTAGGCGTGACATAGCGGTCAATCGGCCAGTAGGCGTCGCTCGGCGCGAGATACTGCCCAATCGTCATCACATTGACGTCGCTCTGCCGCAGGGCATCCATAACATCCAGCACCTCGTCGTTAGTTTCGCCGGCACCGACCATCATGCCGCTCTTGGTGATCAGGTCGGCATCGAAGCGGCGGGCGCGGGCCAGCAGTTCCAGGCTCTGCGCAAACCCGGCGCGCGGCCGGAAGCGCCGAAAGAGGCGCGGGACCGTCTCGATGTTATGGTTGAGCACATCGGGGTGCGCCTCCAGCACCATTTGCAGCGCCTCCCAGTTGCCATCGAAGTCGGGGATCAGCACCTCAACCCGGCAGTCGGGGATCTGCCGGCGGATCAGGGCAATGCTGCGGGCAAAGATATGCGC
>CAKZQX010000233.1 GCA_937141995.1 uncultured Chloroflexaceae bacterium
CCCGCATGCCGTGGGACCGACGCGCATCATCTTTTCAGACAGTCTCTGAGAACAACGAACGCCTGGCTGTTTTGAGTGCCGAAGGGAGGGTTCCGGACATCTTGAGGGGGCGCTATAGCAAAGATACGATTGCTGATATTGATCTGATTCTTAGTGCCTGGACCGGCGAAACAGTGAGCTATGATCGGCGAGCTAACCGCACATGGCACACCTGGCGACAATCCTGATGCTGGCAGAACACCCAACCGCGCCAATCGGGAGTATTCCTGTTCAATGTCAGCATGTAGAACATGCAATCAAAGTTTTTGAGTACTGCATTCCAGAGGTGCAGGTGATGCGGCACCAGTATTCTGACGAAGGAAAGGTGGAAAGCCTGATTACAAAGCTCACTGCGTGGATGCATAACAATCAATGCTGACACCAGGATCGCTGACTGTGGTGCGGTACGGTTCTCACTTCGGCAGGCCCGGCAATACTTACATATTAAGAAGAAAGATATGTCTTTACTGGTTACGGCGCTGACCACCCTGATGGAAACTGGCATGCTAGTGGAAGTAGAGGCCAAACGTCGGGACAGTCGCATTTTTGAGAGAGTAAAGCATTCCGATCCTTTCGCTACGGTTGCTACGGTTGCTACGGTTGGCGATACATCGCAACGGGAAGCGGTACATGACGATGCTACGGATTGCTACGGTTCTGCTACGGATTGCTTTTCAGAAGCATGGCGCATCGTTGTGCTCGTCACCCATGTTGCAATTGTGCGTCATGCAGCAGTGTGAACTGGTATACTGGAAGGTGTGGCGCTGCGGCATCAATACTATCATCACGCGTGCCGCATGTACCCCATGGAACCAGGTGACGCAGAAAGGAACACTATGCATATCACCATTGCCGATGATCTGGTCCAGGCAACCGGACTATCACCCGATGAACTCCTTCAGGAGCTGGCCGTTGCCCTCTTTCAGCAACAACGCCTGCCACTGGAAGGTGCCAGTCGCCTGGCCCAGATGGACCAGTTCTCCTTCCAGCACCTGCTGGCTGCCCGCCAGATTTCCATTCACTACGGTCACGATGATCTGCTGGCGGATGTGGCGACGCTGCGACGACTCGGACAGCTATGATTGTTGTGAGTAACACTTCGCCATTGATCAATCTTGCTGCTATCGGGCAGTTCAACCTGCTGCGGCAGATGTACCAGACCATCCGCATCCCAACCGCCGTCTACAACGAAGTTGTTGTGCGCGGTAGCGGGAAACCTGGGGCGGCCGATGTTCAGGCAGCAGCGTGGATCAGCGTCCAGGCTGTAACAACGACCGCACCAGTAACCCGCCTTAAACCCCAGCTCAACCCGGCATGCCTTGTCAACCTGATCACGCTGTTCAATCATGGCCGCGCAAGGTGATTGTCGTAGTCGTAGCATTAGTAGGTTTCACTTTATTATACAAATTTATTCCGTATCGTAGGGCAGGAGATAGAAAACCTTCCATAGCCTTACTTCCAAAGTATAAAAAAAACTGCTCATTTGAAGGCTAACAGAGCAGAGCTTGAGAATAAACTTTCCACATATGGCTTTAAGAAAATCAGTTCAATCAATAACTTGACTTATTATGAAAGAGGGTCTTTGCTGGGAGATTTCTCTGTAAAAATCATGAAAGTAAAACTTGGAGTAAAAGAAATACATAATGGCATATCAGAAATCACCATTGCAGCAAGCTGGTTCGCTGCGTTTGATACCGGTGATTTTTGGATCCTTATCACGGAATTGACAAGGAAATCAGAAGATAAATAAGAAGTGATGATGGCTATTCCGCAGACCGACGGCTGTTTCATCCGCATAGATTGCCAGTAGAATATCCTCGGCAAACACATAGGCCTGCGCCAGAGAGTAAACATTTGGGGCCACAAAGCCTTGCTGATGCTCATGGATCTCTAACCTGATACAGTCGCGCCAGTTATCCGGGGTTATTGGGCGCAGGGTGATCTGCATGCTCTACCTCCTGCTAAACTTTCTCACGATCAATTTCTCGGAGGGATGCGGTTTGCTGCTACTTTAGCTTACCATACCGCGCTGGTATGTATAATACCCCCGATCCAGCAGCGAAAGGAGATGCTATGAACCCATTTCCGACGATTACCACCCGCCGGTTGATATTGCGGCAGTTTACGCTGGATGATGCCCCCACCGTTCAGCGCCTGGCCGGTGCGCCGAAGATCGCCGCCGGTACCTTTATTCCGCATCCCTACGAAGGCGGCATGGCCGAGCAGTGGATCACCCGCCAGCAGGCTGATTACAAAGAGGGCAAGCTGATCAACTTCGCCGTCGTGCTTGCCGCCGAGCAATCCCTGATTGGCTCCGTTGGAATAACGTTGCGTCCGGTTCATCGGAATGGACAACTTGGCTACTGGATCGGGGTGCCCTACTGGGGGCAGGGCTACTGCACCGAGGCGGCGCATGCGGTACTTCAGTTTGGCTTCGACCAGCTTGATCTGCAGCGCATCTGGGCCCCGCATTTCAAGCGAAATCCAGCATCGGGGCGGGTAATGCAGAAGATCGGCATGCAGTACGAGGGATGCCGGCGCCGGCACTACCTCCATCGGGGCCAGTTTGAAGATGCCGTGCTCTATGGTATTCTGTGCCACGAGTTTGATGCAGGTTGATACGGCAATCAGCCACAAAGATAGACACGGGACGAAAGATGGTTCGCCCCTACTTTACGCCCGGCACCGCCGATTGTGCTGTGGCATGCGCGGCAAGCCAGTCGGCCATGACGGTAAGTGCCAGGCCCATATTACCTATCTGACAATGGTTTTGCCCCTGCTCCGCCGCCGTGAAGATCCGCTCCGTGATTGAGTGCGCGTGGGTCAGCGCCCGCACTTGCAGATGGTGCATTTTCAGCGGAATAAAATGATCCGCCGCGCCGGTGAGAATAAGCACGTCCTGCGTCACCCGGTCGGACTGTAAATTCACAGCATTGAACTGCAACAGCACCCGGGCCGCATCCACAGTAGTGCTGGTCTGTGTGATGTATATGAGATTGTCGATGCCCCACTTCTCCTGCGGCAGCATGCGCATCTTCCAGTCCGACAAGATATTCATCAGGCGGGGATGCTGGAGCAGCCGGCGCGCAAAGCCGGCAACAAAGCGCGGCGGGATCTGCATATAATCGTAGGCAATGCTCCAGGCAATCACCCGCTGAATACGCGGCTCGTTGGCCGCCGCCCGGAAGCAG
>CAKZQX010000234.1 GCA_937141995.1 uncultured Chloroflexaceae bacterium
CACCAGTGCCGGGCATAATCCGCCGCTGCTCTACCGTCCGGCCACCCGGACGTTTGAAGAACTCTGGACGCCGGGGATTGCACTCGGGGTGCTGGCGGAGGTGACGCTGCAGGAGGACCGGGTGACGCTGGCCCCCGGCGATCTGCTGGTCTGCTACACCGATGGTGTAACCGAGGCGATCAACGAGCAGACCGAGCCGTTCGAGAAGTCGCGGCTGTGCGATCTCATTGCGCAGCACCACGCGGCCGGCGCGAGCGATCTGCTGGCGGCGATCACGGCGGCGGTGGCCCGCTTCACCCACGGTCAGGTGCCCTTTGATGATATTACGCTGGTGGTGGTCAAACGGGAGGCGGATGGGTGGGACATCGGCGCAGCAGGATCAACTCCGGTTGAGCAGCTTGAAAAATGAGCGGTTCATGCCTGGCCGAGACATAGCCCACCCTCCGCGCAACCCGCGCCGGTTCGCCTATGGTGCCGGTGTGGGTGTGGGGGTGGGCGGCACAACATCAGCATGGCAGCGCTCGCAGGAAATATCGGGCTCATTCGGGTGATCTGGGATGTCGATATCAACCTGGTGCATGCTGTGACAACTGGGGCAGGTAATCCGCACCGGCGAGCCGTTATGACAGGCATTACAACTGGGGTGCGGTTCATGCTCCATGGCAACCACTTCCGGGGGATGCACGCTGTGGCAGACAATACAGTTATCATTGACCCGCAGGGCCTCGGGGATCGGGATCGAAACGCCCGGCGCGCGCGCGCTCGTGCCGGTGGTCGGCGTGACCGTTATTGACGCAACTTCTGTCGGGATAGATGTAGGCGTTGGCCGGGGGGGCGTGGTTCGGCTCTCGGTCGCTCTGCTTGCATTACAACTGAAGAGCAGTAAGATCAGGCAGGTGATCAGCAGTCCGGAGATCCGGCGACTCATGGGTACGCTTCCTTGATAATACTGGTGACAGGGGAAGAGCGGTGCCACACACCGGCGGATGCTCTACCGGCAGCAGCATGAGCAGGATTGACCATGAACAGTGATATGGACCTATTATAGCAACCCTAAATTCGTCGTAGTGCCGCCTTCAGGCGGTTGAGAGTGCATCCCTGAGAGTCAGTTCACAACCAATGTAGGATTGCTATATAATCGAAGTCGGCCTGGCCTGTATAGTTCTGTGCGGTTGACTTTACCTGATAAAATCAGCATAATAGGACCATACACAGCCATGTAGTGACACGCGTTACGCCGTGGGAGTCTGGACCACGCACAACACAACATGTGCGAACATCGCGCAACGGCCACTGCTGCCATAGATCAGGTAATCCTGCGTCTGGTGGGGGATATTGCCTTCGGCCGGGCGGAAGAGAACCGATCGTTTGCACAAAAAGTTCACAACGTGATTTTTTTGTGCAAACGAAAAAGAGAGTACCATGCTACGGCGGGCGAAGCTGACGTTCGGGTCGGTCACCAGACCGAAAGAAGCTGCACCGCGTAATGCGTATTAATGACGGAATAGATGGAGATAGGCATGGACGCTGCGATGCACACACAACTCGCAGACGTAGTTCGGAGTCAGCGCAAACCCCTCATCGACCAGTGGTATGCCGGCCTCATCGCGACCGGGTTTAGCCCGTTTGGTGGAGCCGAGATCTGCCGGCGGCTGGATACGCTCGTTGATCAGTTAATTGAGATGCTGGTTGCCGCGACCTTTGTCCCGGCCCAGGCGCACACCATCGGCGCGACACTGATCGATCTGCATTTTACCCGGTCGACCGCCCTGGAACACACCTTGCTGATCATGGGACAAACGTTGTATGCCGCTGTGCCGGAGGATAGTCTGCCGCTGCTGACAACGCGTATGCCGGCCCTGCTTGCCGGGATCGCGGCCGGGTTTACCCAGCGGATGTTGAGCGTTATGCTGGCCGAACAGGAGATCTTTCGCCAGGCGGTGCTGGCGGCCCGGCAGCAGGCCCAACTGGCGTTGCAGGCCAGTAATCTGCGCCTGGAGACGGTGGTGTCCAATGCGCCGCTGATCCTGCTCACGATTGACCGGGAGAACATCATCACCCTGGCAACCGGGCGGGGGTTGGCTGCGGTCGGGCTGAAGCGCGAAGATCTGGTGGGCCAGTCCTTCCTCGAATTCTTTGCCGATCGTCCGATGAGCCTGGAGCGCTATCGCCGGGCGCTTGGCGGTGAGTCGTTCACCAGTGTGACGACGTTTGGCGACCGGATGTATGAGGCCCACTTTACAACGCTGTCTGACGCGGACGGTATGCTCACCGAGGTGATCGTGGTTGCCGTTGATGTCACCGAGCGGGAGCATGCTCAGGCGGCGTTAGAAGCTGAGCGCGCTAACCTGGCGCGCCGCGTGGCCGCGAGTACTGCGGAACTGCGCCAGGCAAATGTGGATCTAATGCGCGCAAATCAGCTCAAGGATGACTTTCTTGCCAATATGTCGCATGAACTGCGCACGCCGCTCCATGCGATTCTGGTATTGACTGAGGCATTACGCTCGGGCGTCTATGATCCAATGACCGACCAGCAGGATGTGCGGTTGCAGCAGATTGATGCCAGCGGGCGGCATCTGCTGGCTCTGATCAACGATATCCTGGATCTGGCGAAAATTGGGGCTGGGAAGATGGAACTGGACCGGCATTCGACCAATATTATTCAGGTCTGCCAGACCAGTCTCAAACTGATCGACCAGGAGGCCCAGCGCAAATCTCAACGTATTGTCACCCAATTTGACTCGCAGGTGACAACCACGCTGGTCGACTCGCGGCGGCTAACGCAAATCCTGGTCAACCTGTTGAACAACGCGGTCAAGTTTACCCCCTCGAATGGCACTATCGGGCTGACGGTTGTGGGTGATGCGGCGCAGCAGACGATCAGCTTTACCGTCTGGGATACCGGGATTGGCATCGCCGAGGAGGATCTGTCCCGGCTGTTTCAGCCGTTTGTCCAGATCGACAGCAGCCTGGCACGGGCCTATGACGGTACCGGGTTGGGGCTGGTGCTGGTGTACCATCTGACGGAACTGCATGGCGGGAGTATCGCGGTCAGCAGTACGCCGGATGAGGGTAGCCGGTTTACGGTGACGCTGCCCTGGATGCCGGCAGCCGATCTGCCTGCCGGGGCGGAACTGGATGCAGACGAGGCGCTGCCGGCAACCCACAGTCTCCCCCTCAACGGGCAACCAGTGATTGTCCTGGCCGAAGATCATCCGGTAACGATGACCCTGCTGTCGGACTATCTGCTGCTCCGGGGCTACCGGGTGATCATCGCCTGCAACGGGGTTGAGGCCGTTGAACGTACTCAGGAGAGCCGCCCGGATCTGATCGTGATGGATATTCAGATGCCGGGACTCAATGGATTTGATGCCATCAAGTATATTCGCGCCGATGCCACGCTGACGCATATTCCGATTATCGCCGTTACTGCGCTGGCAATGCCCGGCGATCGCGAGCGCTGTCTGGCGGCCGGCGTGAATGAGTATCTGAGCAAACCGATCAGCCTGCAGCAGTTGACCACAACAATTGAGCATCTGCGCCGGGAGGGTGGCCAACCTACGCCCTGAGCTACAACTGCCGGCTGTCAACCCGGCGCGGCGACTTCCCCGACGCTGCGTGTGGCGCGGGGTTCGGCGGCCAGCGGGAGCGTTACGGTAAAGCTACTACCGACCCCCTCCTGACTGGTAACGTCAATCGAACCGCTGTGGAGCGTGACCAGTTCCTTAACTATGTAGAGACCCACGCCAATGCCATGCTGCTGGTGCTGCATCGCATTGGGCGCGCGATAAAAGCTCTGGAACAGGTGCGGTAGCGCTTCGGCGGGAATACCGATGCCCTGGTCGGTAACGCTTACACAGACCTGCGCGGCCCGTTGCTCAACGCGCACCTCCACCCGGCCGGCGGGCCGGCTGTACTTGATCGCATTCTGGAGCAGGTTGCGCACCACCTGCCGCAGGGCGACCGCGTCACCCCCAACAAACAGGGACTCCGGCGCGGGTTGGTATATCAGTAGCGTATCGGTGTGGGTTGCCTGCAACTCCTCCACAACCTGGTTCACCAGGGTACCCAGTTCAAGCGGCATCTGCTGAATACAAAAGTGGCCCATCTGTAACCGCGACAGGTCAAGCAGGGTCTCAATCAGCTCTTTAAAGCAGTTGGTCTGGGTAGCAATTACCTGGAGCGCGCGCTGCTCGCGGTCCGTAAGCGGGGAGGCCGGATCGGCGCGGTGCGCCAGCAGCCGGGAGTAACCCAGCATGCTGGTCAGGGGAGTCTTCAGCTCATGCGCCACAACCGAGAGGAACTGATCACGCTCCCGGATGGCGGCCTGGGTTTGCCGGTAGAGGCGCGCATTATCAACACCCATGGCAATGCGGTAGGCCAGATCTTCAATCAGGGGCAGATCCCGGCTCTGGTAGTGGTCTACGCGGGACGAAACCAGCGCCAGCGTTCCCAGCACATTGCCCCGTACCAGCAGCGGGACAACGATAGCCGAGCGGGTACCCAGTTCACGCACCAGATGTTGATGCTCCGTATCCCGGGTATACACCTCCAGCACAGTATCCGAAATGTCCGACATCACTTCCGGCCGGCCGGTCTCGATTACCTTGAGCACCGGGTGGGGTAGATTTGGATCGATCGGGTAGTGGCACGCTATCTTTTCCAGCAGATACTCCTGCTCGGGGTAGCGATGGACCGCGGCCACCCGCTGAATCTGTCCATCGTCCCCAACCAGGTTAATCACACACCAGTCGGCCAGGTAGGGCACAACCAGTCGGGCCACTTGCTCCAGGGTGTCGCTATAGGCTAGCGAGAAGGCCAGCACCCGACTCACCTCGGCCAGAAATGCCTGCTGCTCGCGGACATGTTCGGCCTTGCTGCGCGCGTTATACTCGCGGGAGAGCAGGCGATCCTTCTGCCGCAGCAGCGACTCAAGATAGGCCACTTGTTCGCTTAACCGGTGTTGACGTTCGTGGCAGTGCTGGTCGTCGCTCGCAAACGCTGTACGCGCAGTGGGTAATTCGGCTTGCTGTTGTTCCACAGTTTCCTGCATCTGTTGCAAATATGCTAAAGTCATCACGCGATCCTGGCAGTATTCAGTTCATACATTGTGGCGGAAACATGCCCTTCGTTGCATGACACACCTTCACCTACGCTCAACACCGGTGTTGGGTGGAGCCGCAGACAACGCAGCTATAGCTATCCACGCTGCCTGCGGGAAATGCATACGTCCTGGTTCCAATGCAGGATGTGCCATTTCGTGTGCAGGTCGGCTTATCCCGGCAGGGTTTCGCAGAGATTGACTGCGGTGTAGAAGGCACGGCGCAACCATCCATGCGGAGCCGCGATCACCTGCCCATCGGGGCGCTGAATGCGCCAGGAGGGTTCTTCCCGCCAGAAATGCCATGTTTCGTCATGTTCCCAGGGTAGATCAGCCACAACCTGGCCCTCGGTGTTGCGGTTCAGCGAGAGCATCAGCATGATAAATTTGTCGCTCTCGGCGGGAAACTCTTCCAGCAGCGCACTGTAGAAAGAGCTCTCCGCACGCTCGGTCGCTGTCTCCGGGTTTGTTGCCGAGGGCGCGACTTCCGGCAGTAGATCACCATAATAAGTATCCAGCAGTTGCTCAATCTGCATCATCAGATGCTTGTCCAGGTAAACCTGGTACTCGCCGCGGTCAGTTTCATGAAAATGCTGACGAATATCTTCAAGTAATGCGATAGCTTTATCAAGTAAATTAACATCGATTTCATGCTGCACTGCGGTCATAATTGACCTCCTTATCACTCAAAACGAGCCGACATGGGCCAATACCATTCAAATAACACGAGTTACGTGGTCGCCCCACCAGGGGTTGGGTTTCGCCTCCGGCAGGGCGGAAGGTGACATCCTTTTCCCGAAAAATTTTGCGCAAAGCGCAAAATTTTTCGGGAAAAGATAAAACCGTACCATGCTGCCGCAGGCGATATG
>CAKZQX010000235.1 GCA_937141995.1 uncultured Chloroflexaceae bacterium
AGAGAAGGCCGCATACTGGGTCCAGTTGTCCGCCAGCCAGGTGGACATCAGCAGCATTCGGACGGTCTTCAGCTTCTTCTGACCGTACAGATCGGTCGGCAGATTGCCGGGAGCGCCATCCTCATAGGCATAGAAGTTGCGCGAGTTGTGGCAGTAGTTACAGCCCTCGCCAATCGACCAGCCCATGTAGTTCATAGCACCTTGATTGATATTCGTCTGATCCTGCGATGGCCCGGCGATGCCGTCATAGTTGTAGGCCAGCGCCAGGGTACCACGACCACTGGTGGGATCAGCCGGGTTGTACGGCCGCCAGACCTCATAGTTGTAGGTCTTCCAGAGGATCGCTTTCTCGAGCGATACCAGACCCTGCAGTTCCGGCGGTTTACGCGACATCTCGGTAATGGGCTCACCCGTTGTACCGTCGATGACCGTAACATTCACATCAATCGGCTGGTTCAGTTGCTCAAACTCCGGCCCCCAGGTCGGCATGTTCACCGGCTCGCCGTAGTGACATGTAGCACAACGCACATAATTGCCCTGATAGTTGGGCAGGTTCACAATATAGTTTGCGTTGATATCCCGGGTTAACTGAAGCATCAAGAGACCCGCCGTTTTCTGCGGAATATTGTAGGATGCAAAGTTTTGCAGATCGTGACAGTACTGACACCCTACCCCAATTCCGGCCGACAAATTCTGCATGTAGGACCAGATCTGCGCCGTGGTCAAACCAGTCAACACCTGCACATTCTGCGGCTGCTGATACTGGTTGATATACTCCTGACCGGCCTGAATACCAGCCTGCCAGGCATCAGCCCCCAACCATGGCTCTCGCGGATCACCCTCCGGAACCACATTCGGCTCCGCGTTGACGATTTGCTGGATCTGCGCGCTGTAGTCAAACCGCTGCTGCGCGGCGATAGCTGCCTGGCGGCGCTCGGGACCACTCGCAAGCTCATAGATCCAGTAGAACGTTGCCGTTGTAACGACCGCCACCACTGCGCCGACAATTATGGAGATAATGACGGCAAGCTGGCGGTCATTCGGCCCTTGTTGTGCTTGCATAAGCAAGTCTCCTCAATTCCAGGTCAGAAGTCGGGACCGACACACAGGCTACAACAGGCGATCTGCTGCCGTCCGGCCTCTAACGTCGCGATTAAGGCGAATACGTACCCCACCCACCCTATGACATAAAGGACAACAAACACAACCCACTACGAGCCTCAATATCGTAGTTTACTGCCGGAAATATTCTTTCCCTCCCGGTGTCCTTGTTGCCTATTATACAACTTCCGTTCGCCCGGGTCAATCCATTGTTTTATTTGCAAAAGCTGTGTGTTGTGCGAAAAAATACAACCGCCAGCAGGCCCTGCTGGCGGTTGTACGGTGTTCTCACTCACCGGATGACCAGGCTTACATCAGGCCCAGGGTCGCCAAGACCATCATCGCACCTTGGAAGAGAGCCTCGGGTGCCGCTTCGGTCTGCTGCAACACCGGATCGATCCAGTTATAACGTGGCGAGCTAAGAACCAGGAAATGGATGAGCAGTGCAACCACCAGGCCTAAGATGCTGAAAATGATTGCATTCGTTCGAACTGCGCTTCGTGAAGTCATAATATCCTATCCTCCTTCTTACGGCATTGCTGTGACGGTATCGAGACCGAGCCACGGCCGCCAGACGAACACCAGGATGTGGGCGAGGATGGCGATGACCATAAAGCCGTAGATGGACTTAACCACGATGTCGTGGATCAACCAGTCCTGGTTGTTGAACAGTGAACGCCACTTTGGTGGTACCAAATCGTCTTCGTCACGCATGGTTAAACCTCCCATGTACAAACTATCCTGATCCAAACAGAGATCCCGTAAAACTTCGTGTCACCTGGGAATGCGATACATCGTTGTCTTCATTTACCTTGCTACCCGCCTCCCCTCTGGTGAGTAGTGTTGGCTGTGATGTATGTCTTGCAATCCCCATCGGCTTGATGTAATTATATAGGAATCAATACGGTTTGTCAATAGTTGCTTTTGAGCAAAATGGGACCAATTTGTAATCCGCATTAACGCAAATTTTACTCAACCGGCATGATGCGGTTTTCCTTATTCCAATGCGGTATTCCTGGGAGACGCCGGGGGATTAAACCGGGGTGTGAACAGGTCATATGGCTTTTTTTTTGCTTAAAAGGAATTTTAGGGATTTTTGATTTTGCTTCCTGCGAACTTTTTGCGCAAACGACATACCCTCCTTTTCTTGCTTATTGTCAACCGGATCACCCGTGCCGCACCGACCGTTCAGGTGCTATACTGGTACGTACGTTCGTTTGCAACGTGTATCACTTGCAGTAACTACGCTGAAGAGGGGAAAACATCTGCTATGCATAGCCTGCGTCACCTCTGGCCCTACGCGGCGCGTTATCGTTACCTGCTGCTGGCCGGATCGCTCTGTGCGGCCGCTGGTGCCGCCGTCAGCACGCTGGGGCCGTATATTTTGCGCCTGGCAGTGGATGCGATCCAGGCGGGGCAGCTTACCAGTCAGGTGTTGCTGAGTTATGGTGGGTTGATCCTGCTGGTGGCCTGTTTCGATGGGCTCTTCAAATTCGGTCAGCGCATATTGATCGGGGGTGTCTCCCATCGGATTGACTTCGATCTACGGGCGGCCCTGTTTGACCGCCTGATGCTGCTCGATCAGGAGTTCTACAGCCAGATGCATACCGGCGACCTGATGGCCCGGATGACCAATGATCTGAGCGCGGTACGGCAGTTTCTTGGCCCCGGCCTGAGCAGTAGTTTTACCGCGCTGCTGACGCTGCCCGCCGCCACGGTGCTGATGCTGCTGATCAACGTTCCGCTAACACTGGTGGTGCTGCTGCTGTTGCCGCTGGTGACCATTGTCTTTGTGCTGCTGGGCCGGCGTATGCGGCGGGCCTTCTCTGCGGTGCAGGATCAGTTCGGCAACCTCTCAACGCGTACTCAGGAAAACTTCAGCGGCATTCGGACCATCAAAGCTTATGCGCAAGAGGAGGCCGAGTTGCGCGTCTTCACAACGGCCAATGACCACTACCGCCAGTTGAATCTGCGCTATGCCCGGTTAAGTGGGGTGTTGTGGCCGGGGGTCACGCTTATTCTGGGGAGTGTGGCTGCGCTGGTGCTGCTCGTCGGCGGACGCCTGGTGGCGCAGGGGCAGATCACGCTGGGCGAACTGGTTCAGTTCAATGCCTACCTGGGCCTGTTGACCTGGCCGATGATCGCGCTGGGCTGGATGGTCAATCTCTATCAGCAGGCGGTCGCCTCGACGGAGCGCCTGAACGCCGTGCTGCAGCGCCAACCGATGATTACCTCACCCACGGATGCTTCCTTTGATCAAGAAATCGCGGGCGAAGTGGAGTTTCAGGATGTCGGGGTGCGCTTTGCCGCTCCGGAACCGGTAGCGGATGCCACGCACCTGACGACTGATCAAAGGAGGGGAAACGGGCAGCCACCGGAAGACTGGGTCTTGCGGCATATCTCGTTCCGGGTACCACGCGGAACTTCGCTGGCAATTGTCGGGGCAACCGGCGGTGGCAAAACCTCGCTGATCAGTCTGCTGGGCCGGGTGCGTGATCCCGGCGAGGGTACCATCCTGATCGACGGTCGAGATGTGCGCACGCTGCCACTCGACCGTCTGCGCCAGCGCATCGGCTATGTGCCGCAGGAGACGTTCCTCTTCAGCATCTCGTTGCGCGAGAATGTCACCTTTGGCCGGTCAGGGCAACCTGACGGTATGGAACCTGTCTCGGACGAGCAGATCCGGCGCGCAGTCGAAATCTCGCGCCTGAGCAACGATCTGGTTCAGTTCCCGGATGGGCTGGATACACTGATCGGCGAGCGGGGCGTCACGCTATCGGGCGGACAGAAGCAGCGGGTAGCAATTGCCCGCGCCATCCTGCGCGATCCGGCAATTCTGGTGCTGGACGACGCCCTGAGCAGCGTGGATACCCACACAGCCGCGCAGATCCTGGCGGGACTGCGCACGGTGATGCAGGGGCGCACCAGCATCATCATTGCCCAGCGGATCGCCACCGTCAAAGATGCCGACCAGATTGTCGTGCTGCATGACGGGCGCATCGTTGAACGGGGCACACACCACGCGTTGCTCCGGCAGGGCGGGCGCTATGCCGCCATGTACCGCCGCGAACTGCTGGAGGCCGAGCTTGCTGATGAGTGAGGCGTGAAATGTATGGGATACGAACTACAGACTACGAATTACAGACTACAGACTACAGACTACGGACTACGGAGTACAGAATATGCCACATGGTTTTGATGAAGATGAAATAACCGGACGCAGCTATGACTGGCAGTTGACGCGGCGGCTGGCGCAGTTTCTACGGCCCTATTGGAAGCAGTTGACCCTGGCGTTGATCCTGCTGACCGGCGCGGCGCTGACCACGCTGGTGCCGCCCTTGCTGGTACAGCGGGCGATTGACGGTCCGATTGCCGCCGGGCAGACCGAGGGACTGCTGCCGATCTTTGCGCTCTACCTGGGCACGCTGCTGGCCTCCTTTGGTCTGCGGTACGCCCATACCTATATCATTCAGATCGTCGGACAGCAGGTAATGATGGATCTGCGCATCCAGATTTTCCGCCATATCCAGCGGATGAGTCTGGCCTTCTTTGACCGCAACCCGGTAGGGCGGCTGATTACCCGGATCACCAATGATGTTGATGCCCTGAACCAGTTCCTGACACAGGGAATTGTCGCCGGACTGGCCGACAGCGTGACGCTCCTGGGCATTGTGATCACCATGCTGCTGCTCAACTGGCGGCTGGCCTTGATCAGCCTGGCCGTACTGCCGGTGCTGGCGGGTATCACCGTCATCTTTCAGCGGTTGATGCGGGCAACCTTCCGGGTGACGCGGCAACGTCTGGCGCGCATCAACGCCTACCTGAATGAGCAGATCAGCGGGGTGCTGGTGACCCAGCTCTTCAACCGGGAGACGACCAGCAAAGCACATTTCGCCGAACTCAGCCAGGATTATCTGGCGGCCAACCTGCGCTCGCTGCGCATCTTTGCCTACTTCTTCCCAACCATCGGGTTTATGGCGGCCCTGGCAACCGCGCTGCTGCTCTACTGGGGCGGACAGGGTGTGTTGGCAAACTGGACCACATTGGGAATGCTGGTGGCCTTTGTGCAGTACACCGAGCGTGCATTTCAGCCCATCCGTGACCTGGCGGAGAAGTATACCATTCTGCAGGCGGCAATGGCGGCGGCCGAGCGGGTCTTCTGGGTGCTCGATACCTCGGAGGAGGTGCGCGACCCGGAAAAATCCCGACAGTTGCCGGCACCCGTGCGCGGCGAGATTACATTCGACAATGTTACATTTGGCTACAATCCGGATGAGCCGGTGCTGCATGGCCTGTCGTTTACCATCCCGGCAGGTCAGGCCGTCGCAATTGTCGGCGCAACCGGCGCGGGGAAGACTTCGTTGATCAGCCTGCTGGCACGCTTCTACGACATTCAGCAGGGCAGCATCCGGCTTGACGGCGTGGATATTCGTGAACTGCCCCAGGCCGTGCTGCGCCGCCATGTGGCTGCGGTTCCGCAAGACCCGGTCTGCTTTAGCGGAACGATTGCCGGCAACATCCGCCTGAATGACACAACCATCACCGATGAGCAGATCCGCCAGGCCGCCACGACTGCCAACGCCGCCACTTTTATCGAGCGACTGCCGGGTGGGTATGACTACGAAGTACGCGAGCGGGGCAGCAACCTCTCCCAGGGGCAGCGGCAACTGCTGGCCTTTGCCCGCGCCATCGCCTTCAACCCGGAGGTGCTGTTAATCCTCGACGAGGCCACCAGCAGCGTGGATACCGAAACCGAGGCGCTGATCCAGACCGCCCTGGAACGGTTGCTCCAGGGCCGCACCAGCATTGTTATCGCTCATCGCCTGAGTACCATTCGCCATGTTGACCGGATTATCGTCCTGCACCAGGGCCAGATCGTCGAGGATGGCAGCCATGAAGAACTGCTGGCCCGGCGTGGCTACTACTACCGGCTCTACCAGTTGCAATTTGCCGGACAACAGGTTGAGTGTTAGGTCCAATCAGCAATCATTCACACGCGTTACGCGGTGGTTCATCAAACCGGGCGTTTCACCCGATGAACGACAGATTCGCCTGCGGCAGCATGGTACTTAATCTATCTTTGTCACGACATTTTGACTCTTCGAGCCAAAATGTCGTGACAAAGATCCGGGTTCTTCCGCCCTGCCGCAGGCGAATCGGGGTTTCATCGGGGCAAATGTTCGGTTTGAAGGCGCAC
>CAKZQX010000236.1 GCA_937141995.1 uncultured Chloroflexaceae bacterium
ACCCGGTTTGTCATGCTACCGCACAGGTTCTGCTATTTGAAAAGTATTGCCCCATACTCTTACCTCCTGTGATAAATTTTTCGTAACTATACCAGCGCAAAACTACCATCCGGCATTCATCCCGTTGCGCCATGATAGACCGAATATCTAAAAGCCTGTCTGAAACAGTGGTTCGCGTGGTCCGCGTGGGTCACACGGCATGCTGGGTGCCCTGATACACCGGATAGCGCCCCAGGAGTCCCGGCGTCAGCCGGTGTGTGCCGGAACCGGCGGACGCCGGAACTCCTGCTCCGGGGGCGTATCCCCATGACAAACCCTTTTCAGACAGGCTCTAACACCAACCTGCCGGGTGGGTCATGTTGAGTAGAGCGACACTGCATGCATATTTAGCGTAACAACCTGTGCCGCGCCGAAGCTGCAACCTGCTGCAACGCGGATACATTTGGAAATTTCACGCAACAGTCATTGTAGCACAGTTGACGAATAGAATATTGTCAGGCATGATATGAACGCTGCATCGGCAGCGTAACAAACAGCTTTTAAGCCTGGAGTAAGCACCCATGTCCAATCCGAAGAACAATTACCGTACCTCAAGGCAGTCGCTGCGCCTCTTCTTCACCGGCATCGCCATGGGCACTGCCGACGTTATCCCTGGCGTTTCCGGTGGTACCATGGCGTTTATCCTGGGGATTTATGAAGATCTACTGAATGCAATCAAGTCATTCAACCTGGATGTCGCCCGGCTGGCGCTGCAGTTCAAGTTTCGCGCCATCCTGGAGCAGGTACCCTGGCGCTTTTTGTTGATCCTGCTGTCCGGCATCGGGCTGGCGTTTTTCTCGCTGGCACACGTAGTTGGCTGGATGCTGGAATATTACCCGGAGTTTCTCTTTTCGTTCTTCTTTGGCCTGATCCTGGCATCAATTCTGGCCGTAGGCGCAATGGTTCGCTGGTTGCCCCGCGCGGTGATTGCCTTTATTGCCGGGACGATTGTGGCCTATCTGATCGTCGGGTTGGTTCCGCTCGATATCAGCCATGATCCGTTGACACTCTTCTTTAGTGGCGCGGTGGCGATTATGGCAATGATTCTGCCGGGTATCTCCGGTTCGTTTATCCTGTTGATCCTCGGCCAGTATGAATTTGTGATCGAAGCGGTTCGATCAGTTGATATTGTGACGATCGCGCTTGTCGGTACTGGTTGCGTGGTGGGCATTATCGGCTTCTCGCGCGTGCTAAGCTGGCTGTTGCGGCACTACCATCAGGCTACTATTGCCGTGCTGGTCGGGTTTATGCTTGGTTCACTGCGCAAGATCTGGCCCTGGAAGGAAGTGATTGCGACCCGAATTGATCGTCATGGTGAAACAGTCCCGCTGATCGAGCGGAATATTCTGCCCAATTTTGCCTCACAAGAGTTTGTGATTGCGCTGATGCTCTGTATTCTGGGCTTTCTGATTGTCACAATCCTGGATCATCTCCAGTCAGGCTCTAACCCGGTCTTCCGCGTCTTTGGGCAGGGCCGACGCCGGCCCGACGCCGCCCCCGCCGATTAATCAGGACATAGAAAAGAACAGACAAACAAAGAACAAAGAACAAACAGTTTAATGTATGCGGCTAGAATCCATACCTACTTTGTTCTTCGTTCTTTGTTCTTTACTACTCAGTTCTTTGCCTTGTGCAGCCGCGCCAGCACCCGTTCCTGCACCGCCGCGTACACCGCATCCTGCTCACCGGGGGTAAGTCCCAGCAGGGCAAAGATGATCGCATCTAGCGCGCGTCGATCCGCCTGCCGGAGCTCTTCCAGGATCGGACGGGTTTCCCGCATCGTCAGGTGCTGGAGGGCGGCGGTAAGCTCTGCCGCATGTTCCAACGCGAGCGCAGGAGCAACCAGCGGCAGTTTGAGGATTTCCGGGCCATAGGTCGTCAGTAGCCCATCGCCCAGGTTCGCCCGGCCGTACACCTCGCTCATCAGCACAAACAGCGTGCTGTTGAGCAGCGCCCCGCCGACATCAACCAGACCCCGATCGTGAAACCGTCCTACAAAGACCGTATCGCCCACGGCA
>CAKZQX010000237.1 GCA_937141995.1 uncultured Chloroflexaceae bacterium
CATCAGCTTCTTCATGCTGTTTGTTCACTTGCTGTGCCAGCTTTTCCAGTCGTTCCATCTCTTTTATTTCTTGTTGCACAGTTGACTCCCGCTTTTCAAGGTGCAAGGTCGAGGATAAATAAGCAGAGTCATAGCGTCGCATCATCGTATCAAGCTCGGCATCAACTCTGGCTTTGTCTGCCCTCAAGCTATCATGGTTTCTCTGTAACATTTTTAACTGTTCTTTTGAACGTTCAATACGATTAGTTAATTCCATAATCCTGTTCGCTAGATCTTTCTCTGTTGCAGTTATGTCCAGCGCACCTTCGATAGGAAGCGGTTCCGGTTGGTTACAAAGACGACAAACAGGTTTGGAGCGCTCTGGTAGAGCTTGTCCACAACGCGGACAATTTTCAAATTCCACATTATTCAACACCGACTTGGCGCTCGTGGTACGGCGAAACTTCACACTTAATGACACGATCTCATTATGGTGACGCATATCATCAGCAATCGTCTGCTTGAGATCGGAAATAGCACGCTCTACCTGGGAGAGTTCCAGGGCATAACGCCTCCCAGTTTGACGCAATCGGTCTACTCCATGTTCTGTATGTTGATTGCTCGTACTGCGCAGTTGATTGATTTGCGCTGCAATCGCTCGAAGTTCATCTTGTTTGCTGGTTATGGATGCTTGTATCTCTATCGTTGATGTAATGCCATTCGCCTCAAGCGCTTGCTGAAGAGCTTTTGCACCCTCGGTAAGCCCAAGTCTTTTTTCGCGCAATTCTTCCAATGCTGCCTCTAATTCAACAACCCTTTCCTGATGATATCCGAGTATAAATCGCATCACATCACGGCTTTTGTTTCTCCGGCTAAAGTCTGCTTCAGGATCGAGATAAAAGAAGTCACTATCTATCGTTTCTTGATCAAGATAACAATACCACAGCAGATCGCGAAAGCTAAGCCGCTCTAACGGTGCATCTTCCCGTAGCTTGCTTTTCCTCACCCGTGGTGGTGTAATCTCTGCTAGATAGAACATGAGATCGGATAAATTCTGAACGCCTGTCTTCGGGAGAACTTCGCCGCCGAGTTTTCTGGCCGCAACAATTACTTGATACTCATGTCCTTCTTTTGCCCACTGCGCTTGAATTTGCTCCGACTGACGCTGCCGATAGAGAAGCACTGTGGTGTTGCCCACAGTTAGTTGTAACATAACTGAGACAAACTCATTCTGCATCGCAGGAGTCATTTCTATAGACCCCCCAAAGCAGTAGTCAACCAAACGAACTATTGTTGACTTCCCGGATCCTATGGAGCCATAAAAGTAGGTGAAATCTCCAAAAAGAATATATTCTTGTGATTGCTTGAAGGAAACTGTCATGTCGATAAGCTGTATGTTCATAGCTGAATATTTTCCCCCCACTTCATATTTAAAAGTTCGGGAAATGTTTCGTATACAAAATTCATAAGGCGCTTGCCGCTGTAGGCCCCAAAGGTTTGAGTGATCATATCACTACGCTTCGCTATATCCATAAAATGCTCTGATTGGCGAAGGACTGCGGCTGTATCATATCCACGTGACGTCAAGGTAATATGCACAGTGCGACCTTTCGTTGTGACCTCGGCGAGTCCCTTCGCAACGAGAAGCGAAAGCCACCTTCTATACCTTCCGTCCCACGGGCCATAGCGAAAGCGTATCATCTTGGTTTCAATAGTATCTCTTTCATATGGCTGGATCTCTGCTTTTTCTGGATTTTGTCCCACATGCTGCAATGCACGCTCAAGGCAATTGGGATAACGCAGTAGGAAATCAAGCTTCGCTAGTTTCGTGATACCTTCGACTGTTTTTGTTTGTCTACGTCCTCCCGCTGAACTTAAAAGCACAAGCAACCGTCCGAGGTGTAACTCATCAGTATTTTCTGCATCTGCAGCAGCGTGTAGCAGGCGGAGACTCATACGTCCGTCTCCAGGTAAAATTTTGTACTCCACCAAACTTTACATTCGTTCGTCAACATTCCGACTATACCCATAAGACATTCATATTCTTGATGATCAACTTTATCAGGACGACTGGTCGCAATTTCTCGAAGTCGTCGATGTACTTCGCGTAGTTTAACAAATCCATACGTATCTTGTCGTTCAGGCCCTGCTTCCAAATCTGCATCACTGCAAACACCCTGGACAACCTGGCTCACGTGGTTAATTGTTCGATTTCCTTGGTGTGGATTACGGTTCACCAATTCAAGGAGATGGCGTTCGGCAGAGAGCATCCTGTTCTGCATGGTATCGAAATGCTCAAAGATGCCTCCTCGCCGCATTTTCTGCTCAAGAACGGATACATTTTGCTGTGTATGACCCAGATGAACGGTGTCAGAGACCGGCACCAGTCGAAATGGAGAAGTTAGTTTTTCACGAATAGACAACCGAACACTCTCAACTGATACACGCTTTGCTTTGAGTTCAGGTTTGTAAACATCTGCACCATTCACACAAGCCCAGTGACGACTGGGATCGTCCACCATAAGCGAGGAGGCTTCGAATATTCTGGCAATCAGGTTTTTACAAATATGTTTTAGTACATCGACTGACTGACCTTCACAGTCAGGAAGAGTACTCAGGTGATCTTGTACTATTTCAGCTTCATATGCATCCAGACTCGGGCCTTTTACCAAGTAGAGCTTGTGCAATGTCTGCAAGAGTTGATCAGCCGAGCAACTACAGTGCTTGCATAATTTGTCGAATGTATCTTGAAATGCAGACGGAATATCACTGGCAGAAGATTTTGCCTGAACTTCCTGGAGAAAGTGGATAGGGCTGCGGCCTACCTGTTTTTCTGATACACTGTCTGAAAAATTAGCATTAGAAACAAAAAAAAAGTTGTGTATTTTACCTGGAAACTTTTGATCCAACTCAACAAACCGCTTAATACTTTTTTTGAGGTCATCATCCAACATCTGCCAGGCACCACGCTCCGGCTTCTGTGTTTTGATTTGATACCCATCGTATAGTGAATCCTCTCGTTCTCCTAACAAATCTTCATGATTTTCGCACCAGAGCGCAATATACGGCTTTTGTTGACGCACTGCAGCAGATATCAGTACTACACCATAGGCACTTTGATAACGGAGTCGACGTTGCATGTCGTCACCCGGATCAGAGGTATCTAAAACTTCTCCTGGTGATAAAGGTAAGGATTTCAGGTGGTGCTTTGGTTGGTTCATATTACTTTATTCTTTCGTAATTATCAATTCTCACCTACTACAAATAGCGCCTTTGACAATATTTTTAAATACACACATCTTCTCAACGAGTTCCGTATCCCGATGCTGTTGATAGTGTGCAGTGTCGGCCACAGTACCTTCGGAATTTTGCACTCGCTGTCACTGGACGGCTAACCCCAATCCGGTACTCCTTCATCAATCTAGCCCATCAACCAGGCAGCACCACAGAGCTATTACCTCGTATCTACCCCGACTGGGTGTAATCCGGGGTTAGCCCCAGTTGCTTGAACGTCTCTTTGATGGTTAACTCCAATACGGTCGGATCGATGCCGGCCGGGTTATCGGCGTCGATGACCAGGCGCAGTGTCACTTTCGCACCCTGGGTTTTCAACGGCATAATGACGCCGGTGGTGATCTTGCTAAGCTGACCCATTTCGACATTCTTCACATCGATTGTCAGCAGACGCGGGCGTTGGTCGGGTTTGGTTTCGGGGCGCACCAGTTCGATGCCAACAAGCTGCGCGACGCGTTCTGGGCCGGGGAGTGCGGCGTCAGGTGTGGGTTCGCTCCCTTCAACCGAGATCCGGAGCAGGCTGCTTGCTATGGCGCTGTGGAGTGCGGCGTTGAGGACGTGGGGGCCAGCGACCGGGCGGGGGGCGTAGTGGTTAACGACAGCGGCCCAGATATCGGTCAGTTTGCGGCGACCACTGCCTGTCGGCCAGATTGCCGGATCGGTCAGGAGTTCCGGTGGGATCTCACGTACCGGGTCATGGCTGGGAAGCAGGTGGGTCCGGGCATAGTCAGCCTGAAGTACCCAGGTAGTGGGGGCGATCTCAACCTTGATGCGCGGATTGTGGTGCCCGAAGCGTCCCTGGTCGGCTGTGCCTGGCCCATTGGTATCGCCGACAGCGTAGCCCAGGATACCATCATCGCAGCCTTTGCTGATTGCATCGATGAGGACATGACTGCCGGCAAGGATCGGTAGATGCGGGAACTGGAGAAAGCTCTCCCAGAGCTTCTGGGTTGAGAGGTACGCTGCACCCTGCGGCCAGATACCAAAATGATCGCTGGCAAGCAACGAGGGTGCCAGGCTATCCAGGTAGTACCACTTGGCAGCCAGGAAGGTAAAGGCATCGTCCCAGAGGGTGCTGCCCTTGATCGCCGACCGGGTTCCCAGATTGAAGCGTTCCATGCCATTCTTCTCTGTGCCGGCGGGAATGACCACCGACTGGTAGATACGGGCAACTTCCTGCGGAAATGCATTGGTCGTATCCTGGAGCAGGTGCTTCAGTTCGTTGTGCTGGTTCTCCGGCAGAGCAAGCTGTGAATCACTCATGGCAGCCTGGAGTGCCAGTCGGCGACGAGCAGCTTTCTCCGCCTCGCTGACCAGGGTGCTATCCGGGACGAGCACAATCAGCGCGTTGCGGTTCTCGCGGGGACGCTCACCATACTGGTGGAGAATATCACGCACGATAGGAGGGAGATCATCTGTAGACTCACCCGCTGGTGCGTGTTGGGCCGGACGGAGGAGCACGATGCCGATAGTTGGAATATCGGCTACCTCCTGGCTGGTGTGCGGAAAGAGAAAGGTGCGTGCATTCGATGGCGCAGCAGTAGGAGCGGTACCGGTTCCAAAGAGAGTACCTTTGCCCTTCGCTGCTGATGCGGACTCGCTGACCATCTCGGTTATCGTGGTTTCAACCAACTTGTGGGCAACCTGTGCGGTAATACCCTCTTCTTTCTGCACAATCACCCGATTCAAGTTCGCACGGGTGTCGAAGCGATACGTGTTTGCCTCTTCATGGAGGTACCAGAGTTGCCGCCGAAACTCGCTCAAGACGTTGCCGATAATGGCCGGTTGCATCTCCGGGGTCAACACACCCACGCGGATCTGGGCCTCACTTGCGCCGCGTGTCTCGCTGGTAGCACCGCTGAATGACCACATAAAGATAGTTGCAGCCGTTCGTATGGCCGGATGGAACCGGGCATGTTCGCGCCCCAGGCTATTGTCGATCTGGAGAGCTTTTGACCCACTGCCCGCTGCGTCCGAGTCGAGCACATTGTTAAAGGCGGTATTTTCCAGCACGCGTACCAGTTCATTGCGTAGGTCGCCGGGTGCAAGGTTGATATGACAGGGCAAAATAAGCGGATCATGACTGTTGGCGGCAAACAGGTCCGCCAGCACCATCCCCAGAATACGTAGCGCGCCGCGCGTGCGCTGGAAATCGGGGAGGGTGCCCCAGCGCTCATACAGGAGACGCACTACATCCGGATGGAAGGGGTAGGCCCGTACCATCCGGTCAATATAGGCCGCTTCCTGAACTTCCTGGGGGACATCGTTGGGAATGGCGCGGTACATGGCGACATAGGTTGTTGCCACCTGGCGGGCTTTTGCATCGCGCTCATCGTAGGCCGCTTTGCCGGAGAGTGGCTCTAACAACCGGCGGCGCAACACTTCATAGATATCGTCACCCTGCACCGGGGTGCGCATGGTCTGGATGCGGCCAACCACATCCGCCGTCTGATTAGCCACCTCAAACACATCCTGCTGCATTTCGCGAGCAGCCTGGCCATAGAGTTCGGTTTTACTACCGGGAATGGTGAGCAGCAGCATGGTGTGTGGGGTCTGCGCAACGGCCTGGGTGAGCTGTTGCAAAAAGGTGATAGTCTGGTCTTTCAGGGTCGTGCCACCGAGTTCGACGCGGGCAGCGGCGACGATATAGGTAACAAGCTCGTCCATCAGGATCAGCCGGGGAGGGACCAGGGCGAACAGATCGCGTAGGGCGGTTGCGCCAGGAGCAGCCTTGAGTTCATCGGCACGTCGCAGGCGTTCGTAACCCTCGGAGCCGCCAAGTTGGTAGGCAATCTGGCCCCACAGCGTATGAATGATGGTTCCATCCGGCTGTAACGCTGGCTCAATGGCTGAGAGATCCGTGCCGGCAATGGTGGCAACACGAGCGGAGGGAATTTCGCTCAGTTCGGCATCCTTTAGAAGTCGGCCGATTTCGGGTCGGGTGCGTAGCGCGTCGGCGGCATTAATCAGGTGGTAGAGTGCCAGCAACGTGTGAGTCTTACCACCACCGAACGGCGTTTCGATTTGAATAATGCGGTTGCCGGAGCCACGACCTGCCAGTTCGCGCAGCACATCGCTGAGCAGAGCGGATAGACCACTGGAAAGGAAGGTACCCGCAAAGAAGCGAACCGGGTCTTGATAATCGTAGGCCGCAGCGCCGCGCACGACCTGACCGAGGTCAGCCGCAAAGATCGACTCGTCCAGGCGCTTCGAACTACGAATGTCGGGATGGGGCAGCATGACCTGCCACCAGGCGGGAAGGTGTCCGGGTTGTGCCATTATGTCTCGCTCCTCGTCGCTCCGATGGCAGCGGCAGGTTGGTGGTGCGCTGCCAGTTTACGGCTCCTATTTCCGCCCCTTCTTTGAACGGATCGTTTCGTCCTCCTGCCCAAAGTCTGTGCCCAGGCCACGCTGCACGGGGGCTTTTGCCCGCCCACTTCCGGAACTGTGGTCGTGGGCAGCGCTACTGTAGAGGAAGCCTTCAAGTCGTTGCTTCTCCAGATCGCCGCGTGGCAAGAGATCGACCAGCGCCTGCGCTACCCGCCGCAGGGCTTCCCGGTCGGTGGGACTGAGTTCGTCCAGGTAGTCGTTGAGCAGATCTTGCTGCCCGGCGGCCCAGAGCAGTTCACAGCGGTGCAGAATATCGACCAGCGGCGGGCG
>CAKZQX010000238.1 GCA_937141995.1 uncultured Chloroflexaceae bacterium
CGCCGATAGTAGTTGGCGTGGGAGCCGGCCCCGACATAGACCAGCGGATGCTCGCCAATCCGCTCAACTTCCGGATCATCCCAGCGGCGGCGCAGATCATCGCCCTTAAATTCATGCGAAGAGTAGGCCAACCAGGTTGGCTGTGGCTCTTTGTTTTCATTTTCGACAACGTAGATGGTAATCATTTCCCAGTCGGCCTCGTGGTCATTCACTCCATTGAATGATGAGCGCCAGTCGTTGAAGGCATAGAAGAACCAGTACTGGAGCGCAGTGTAGCCATTCTCGCGCACCACGCGCCCATAGTAGCAGTAGCGTTCGTCCTGTGCCTGGATCGCCTGGTAGCGCTGCGCGGCATCGGCGGCCAGCCCGCCGGGCACCTTCCCGCGTAAGAGCAGCGTCATCGAGAAGAGCATATCGGCCAGGCGCGCTGTCAGTCCCACACGCGCCAGACGCCCCGGTCCCGCGTGGAAGTTGCGCAACGTTGAGGTGCGGTAGAAGTTGAGCACCTGCGCCGGGTTCAGTGACTCGGCAAAGCTGAGGTAGTAGTAGGTTCCCGGCTGATCGGGCCAGGGCTGTGCCAGCAACTCCGGGGTTAACGCGCCCCGGGGAATAACGACCTCGGCTACATCATTGGGGCGCTGGCGGCACAACTGGGCCTCGGCGATATAGCGGTCGGCATCCATCGGGTAAAACTGCTCACCATAGGTAAAGCAGACCACCGGCTCGAATCGTCGCAGGAGCGCAATATCTTCGGCGAGTAGCTTACTCGGGTGCATTAGCCATCCTCAGCCATGTCGCGCCGGGCCTGCCGGATCGCCGCCTGCTCTTCCTCGGCACTGCGCGCGCTTTCCGGGTCTTCGCGGTGCTGCGCCACGCTAAAGGCATTTCGCACATCCCGCTGGTTCAGATAGAAGACAATAATCACGGAAATCACCATATTGAGGTATTCGGCCTCTCCCCGCGTATAACTGATCAGTTCAGCAATCAGGTTCATTCCCTGCGCAATCAGCGCCATCAGCCCGGCCCATGCCCGTAACCGCAGAATGCCCACACCGCTGATCAGACCAACCAGCCCCATGACCAGATTTGTCGCCGCCAGCAGTAACTCCGGCAGCGTGATATCCGGCAATTCCGCGACAACTTCCGGCGGGAGCGCGCCCCAGTAACGCGCCCCAAATGCGCCCAGTATCAGCCCCCAGATCGCGGTAAACACCAGCCCCTGGATCAGCACGAGCGCACCGACAAGGGTAACACTAAGCGGTCGTTTCATAGCTGCCATACGGGTGTCAGGAATGCAACCGTTCCAATTCTAGGCAGGATTGACTGCGTGTCAAGAATGCGCCGGGCGATCAGGGTGCGCCGGGCGTTCGTGGGTGTCATGATGATGATTGATCGGTATCAAGCAGGTGTAAAAACGCCGCGACGATCTCCGGATCGAAATGGCGGCCCGCCTGACTGCTGATATAGGCCCGGATCTGCTCATCGCTCCAGGCCGGGCGATAGGGCCGATCCGACTGGAGTGCATCCCAGACATCGACCACTGCGAAGATGCGTGCCGCCGGCGGAATTTCCGTACCACGCAGTCCATAGGGATAGCCGCTACCGTCCCACTTTTCGTGGTGGTAGCGCGGGATATCCAGCGCCGGGCGTAAAAAGTCAACTGGTGCCAGCATCTCGTAGGCATAGATCGGGTGTTTCTGCATCAATAGCCACTCCTCAGGGGTCAGCGGCCCCGGCTTGAGCAGAATACCATCGGGAATACCCATCTTGCCAATATCGTGGAGCAACGCGCCCCGGTGGATATGCACATGCTCCTCCTCCGCAATGCCGAGCAACTGAACCAGGCGCATGGTCATGGTGGTAACGCGTCGGCTATGTCCTTCAGTCTCTCGATCACGCAGTTCCAGGGCGCGTGACCAGCCTTCCAGGGTGGCATCATAGGCATGCACCATTTCCGTGTAGAGGTTGGCATTGGTGATTGCCAATGCTGCCTGGTTTGCCAGACCCTGCAAGAGCGCCAGTTCATCGCTGGTAAACGTGCGTATTGCATCTATCGTGCCTACATTCGGAATACCAACCAGCTTGTCGGCGCGGCGCATCGGTACACTGACAAAGGTACGGGCATTCATCTGCTGGTGCAACCCGGCGTTGGGCAGGTGTGGCATGGTCTGCAGATCAGGGATAACCATCACTTTGCCCATCTGCGAAGTGAGCGCATCATACACAGCACGCGGAGTTGGCACAACGCTTTCTAGATAATTGGCCGGCATGCCCAGCGCAGTGGCACAGTGTAGCGCATCCTGTTCCGCTTCATAGAGTTGGATCACAGCGTATGTAACCTGCAGGGTATGCCGCGTCTCCTCACAAATAATGCGCAGCACCGTCGGCAGGTCAAGATGGGCATTCAGGCGGGCGGCGACCCGCAGCAGCGCCGATCTGTAACGGTGGCTGCGCGACGTGGCCTGTGCTGCAAGGACTGCATCCTCGGCCGGCAATTCAGCACTCCAGTTGACCACCCAGTTCTTGCCCAGATGCTTGGCGACTTGCAGCGCCTGGTCCGCATGCTCAATCAGGATATTCAGATCGGCTGTGTCGGCAAAAATTGTGCCGGCCGTTCCCAGGCTGGCAGTTATCTGAAGCGGTCCCGTGGTTGTCGTCAGGGCTATCTGCGCCAGGTTGATCCGCAGGGACTCGGCAATCCGGCCGGCGCGCTCCTGATCGGTTTCCGGCAGCAGGATGATAAACTCCTCTCCCCCGTAGCGCGCAACAATATCCACGCTGCGTATGGACTGCCGACAACAGTGTGCCGCAGCGATTAACGCCTGGTCGCCGACGGTGTGTCCGTAGATGTCGTTAATACTCTTAAAATCATCTAAATCCAGGATAATAATTGCTGTGGGACACTGCTTCTGCACTGCGTGTTCGGCCGCATGCCGCGCCAGGGTAAAGAAGTGCCGCCGATTGTACAGCCCGGTGAGCGCATCAATCAAGGCCAGTTGTTGTACCTCGGTGAACAGTCGGACATTTTCCAGCGCGATTGCCACCTGGTCCGCAAATGCTGTTGCCAGGCGGACATGATCATCCGTAAAATGGTTAGGATGTACACTGTCCAGGGTCAGCATGCCAATCATCCGCTCCTGAAAGATCAACGGCACTCCCATCCAGGAGCGAATACGGTTGTGGGGCGGTTGTTGAAAGATCGGGTGCGCGATTAACGCATCATTGAGCAAGTAGGGCCGGCGCTCTCGGTAGACTATGGCATTCGGCGTGTCGTGGGTCAGGGGCAGTTGCAGGCCAATGACCGCGCGCATGTCGGGGTAGCCCCGGCCACCGACAATTCTGGTCATCTCGTCGGAGACGAGTTGAACCGAGCCGCTGTCATGCGGTACGACAATTGCCAGTTGTTCCAGGATACGCTCAAGCGACTCTTCCAGATTAAGGGTGGACGTGACCACCGCCGCAGCCTGGCGCAGGGTCTCGGCCTCCTGAACGCGCTGCCGGGTGGCCGCATAGAACTGCGCATTCTGAATCGCAATCGTTGCCTGCTGCGCAAACAGGCTGAGCAACTCCACATCGCATGGGCCAAAGCTGCGGGACAGGTTAACACTGCCGATGCCGATCACGCCTACCAGGCTGTCACCTGCCGACAGCGGTACCAGTACCAGCGTTTTGGGGCCCAGCAGTTCATATATAGGCAGGCGACCCTCCCAGGTCAGATAATTCTCAATGATCAATGGCTTGCGCGTCTGTGCGACATACCCCGTAGCCCCTTCCCCCAGGGCCAGTCGCAACCCGGTGTAGTCACGCTGCATATTGTGGCCTACCATAACAACAAGATCATTGCTGTCCGCAGTATACAGGCTAATCTCAGCATCCGTGGCATCCAGCAGATCAACCGCGCGCTTCAGAATTGCCCGGAGCAGGGTTGCCGGATCGAGCTTGCTGGAGATCTCATGCATTGTGGCCTGGAGCGCCTCTAACTGTTGTACCCGATGGTTCAGTGACGCCTCGATCTGCCGATGTTCGGTTATCGGGACTATAGGATTTCCCCGTGCATCTGGAGGCGGTGCGTCCGGCAACGTAGCTGCTCGTAACTCAGCGGTGCGTTCACGCAGGAGGGATTCGAGCGTTGCCACCCGTTGACGGAGATACAGATTCTCGACATGCGCGGTCGTTGAAGGGTTGAGGTTGTTGGTCATGGGAACGCTCCGGATCTGGTGATGTTCAGAATTGCTTTAGGAAATGGTCTGGCTCCCTGCTCTCTGTGCCGGCTCTCTGTTCTCCGTGATCAATTATGCCATAAAAATCACTGGAGGAGTCGGGCTGGTATGCAAAATTGTGGGGAATGGATTCCAGTATGTAGTGGAACATTCTGTTCTAAATTACACGCGTTACGCGGTGGGGGTTTGGACCACGAACGCCGCGACATGAACGAAAACCGCGCACCGACCAGTGCTGATACGCGTCGGGGCGTTCATTCCAGGCACATGCCTGATTTTCCT
>CAKZQX010000239.1 GCA_937141995.1 uncultured Chloroflexaceae bacterium
GTGACACCAAGTGGATGGGGGGCAGTGTGCAATTGAGCATGAGAGATGGAAACAGGCCCGGCGAGCCGTGCGAGACCCACCGGGCGCGGCGAATTATTTGAACTATCTGCCACTCACACCTGCTGCTGACTCTCGGAGATGGCACGCAGTTGGAAGTTGTCAAAGCGGGCTTGCACGCTCCCCGTATCGGAACTGGTGACAATCATGCCCACCTCACCCTGCACCAGGAAGGGGCTCTCAATCGCGGGGAGTTCCTCATTGTTAAGCGCAATCGTGATCACACTATCGCGGACCGTGACGCGGATATGGTTTGTCGCGCCCACCTCCGTGTTCACCGCATCCACCGGCGTGGGTTCCAGCAGTGCCACGCGGTTGCCCGCTCCATCCGAGACCAGCAGGGTAACGCTGCCATTCGGTAAGATAAACAGGCTATAAAAATCGAACGAGCCACCGTCGCCAAACATCACGCCATAGCCCACGCCCTCAGCGGTGCCCTGCTCCAGTGCGGCATCCACTTCCAGAATGAAATCATCTACCTCGGATACGCCCGCCGGTAGCGGCTGCTGCCACGATTGCACGCCACCCCCGGCGAAGAGCGCGTAGCCGCCCTCGCGAATGGTCGCGCCGCCAATGCTCCAGGCGACATCTTCCGGGTCATTAAAATCCTCGGCCAGGTTCTGCCCCTGCGCGCTTCCCGCCATGTTGTCAAAGCGGACAACCAGCCCGCCCTGGTCAAAGGTGGTCAGCCCCAGGGTTAACTGGCCGCCGGCAATCACTTCGTCCGTGGCCGCGATCACTTGCCGGTCATTCAGGAAGGCGGTAATGCTGTCGCCCCGGGCGACTACACGCAGCCGGTTGCCGGCATCCGGCCCCGTATTGATGCCGCTATCGAACGTCCAGGGCACCACCGACTGATACATCTGATCGGTGACGCGGACCAGCCGGTAGTAGCCGGACCCGCTGATGGAAAACATCAGGTAGTCCCCCGGACCACTCTGCCGGAAGCGAATTCCATACTCGGCGGTAGGATCACCCGCGACCTGCGTGGCATCAACCGCCAGATCGAAGTCCTGGATCGGCCCGCGCGCATTGAGGAAGAGCCCGTAGCTATCAAAGTTGGGTGTATCAACGCGTAACTCGTAAGTGCCGTCAACCACCCGGCTGCGCGACTGGTCCCAGCGGTTGGTAGGCTGTTCAAAATCTTCAACAAGCATGAGCGGTCCCCCCGGTAGCGGGATATCCTTGGCGGGGCGGGGTGACTCCGGTGGGGCCGGCAGGTCCGGTTCGGCCTGCCCCTGGAGCAGCGTCGATCCATCGAGGACAAAATAGAGGACACTGCCAAAGGCGCAGAGCATCAGCATAATCAGGCCGCCCAGGGCCAGCGCCAGCCAGAGCAGCAAGCGCCGCTGCTGCCGGCCGGAGTCGGCTGTTGCCGGGGTAGGTGTTTCCGGTCGCGGGTATTCCATGACGATAGCTCCCAATTTTTATGACACGTTTTTATCATACTGTAGGCCGCCGGATGCCGGTATCCGGCATCCAGGGTCTAGCTGTGCAGTATACTCTATTCTGGCGTTTGATCAATGGGAAATGGAGAGCGGGTTCAAGGTGCAGGAGTTCCAGGGAGGAGCAAAGAGTCTCGTGATAACGGGGACGAGACTCTTCACACGCTTGTTCAGATGGCCGTAGGGAGCAATGCTGGTGTATGGCACTGGTGAAGCTGTGCGGGCACTAGCTCTTCTTGCCCTTATCGCCTTTGCCTTTGGTGGGGGGGCTCTCCGGTTCCTCCGGCTCCGCTGTGCTGCTGCTGCCCGTTGTCTTGGGCATCCACATCTGCATCCACTCGTTCTGGGACTTGAGCGTCTCCTCCAGGGTATTGCCCCAGAAATCCAGCACCTTTTGCGCCTCTTCCTGGCGCTTCTCCCCCAGCATCGACTGCAGGCGGCGGCTGGTCTTTTCGGACTCTTCCAGGCGTGAGCGAAGCAGTTCATACCGCTCCAGCAGTTCCAGGTAGCGATGCCGCGGCACAACGCCCATCATCCGCCACCACTCCTCCAGCCAGTCACTCATCGCCTCGGGCTGCATCGGCATCATCCCCGGCGGCATAAAGCGGGCCATCATGCGCAGTGTTTCTTCGGAAACATTAGTTGTGCTGCTCAGGTTCTTCATGATCTGCTGGGCGTCGCCGCTGCCGCGCATCGCCTCCGACATCAGATTGAACCAGGCTTCCATCATTTTGGGAGTGAACATCAGGTCTTTCCTTACTATGCAAGTCCGTTCATGCAACACAGCGAAGGTCTCACCCGGTGAGTAGTGAGACGCTTCGCTGCGTTTGTCGCAACCCTTATATCATACCAGCGCCAGGTACAACTCCACGCGAATTTGTATCACAGCAACCCGGAAGTGACTGCACCTGGTGCGTTGTCTTAGCCGCGCTCGCGCACCCACTCGGCAATCGCCGGTGCGAGATCGCGCTGCGCCTTCCCACTCACGTACATTCCGATGTGCCCCACCGGGAACCCTTTGGCGGTGTAATCCTTAGAGCCGACATACTTCTCCAGCGCCTTAGAGGAGGGCGGCGGTACCAGGTGATCCTTGTCGGCATAGATGTTGAGCACCGGCATGGTGATGTTGCTCAGGTCAACCCGCTTCCCATCAAGCTCAACCTCGCCCTTGATCAGCTTGTTCTGCTGGAAGAAGTCCTTGAGGAACTGCCGATAGGCTTCGCCCGCCTGATCGGGGCTATCGAAGATCCACTCTTCCATGCGCAGGAAGCTGACCAGCTTCTCCTCGCTATCCATCAGATCCAGCATGTCGGTGTACTTCTGGAAGTTCAACTGGAACGGCTGAAGCATCAGGAAGCCAAAGTTCATAAAGTCACCCGGCACATTGCCCAGCGCCTCAATCATGAGGTCCGGGTCCATATTGGTGCCCCAGGTATTCAGCAGACCCTGCTCCTTGCCCTCTTCGCGGGCGTGGAAGTCTACCGGTGTCACCATGGTGATCAGGTTCTTGAGCTTCTCCGGATGCAGCGCGGCATAGCAGAGGCTCATCGCGCCGCCCTGGCAGATCCCCAGCAGGTTGATCTTATCCAGGCCATGCTTTTCACAGATAAACTCCACACAGTTGTGGATGTAGCCGTTGATATAGTCGTCGAGGGTCAACCAGCGGTCAGCGCGGGTCGGGTAGCCCCAGTCGATCAGGTAGACATCCATGCCCAGCTTGAGCAGGTTGCGCACCAGCGAACGATTCTCCTGCAGGTCGGCCACCGCGGGGCGGTTAACCAGCGCGTATGAAATCAGAATAGGAATTGGGAACAGGTTATCCACGACCGGCTTGTACCGATAGAGCACCAGTTTATCCTCGCGGTAGACCTCTTCCTTGGGCGCGGTTCCCACCTGAACATCATCATGCTTGAGCCGACTCAGAATCTTGACGCCCTCCACCATCTGGCGGTTCATCTCAGTGATTTCGTGGATGGCATCTTCAGGATTGATTTGCAACGGAAACGTAGTCATTCCAGACTCCTCCATTTTAATGTAACCCGCATAACGCGGTGTGAATTTTTCCATTCGCTCCGGCCCGTCACGCCG
>CAKZQX010000240.1 GCA_937141995.1 uncultured Chloroflexaceae bacterium
GTCATGTTGAGTCCCGCGGCAATGGTGTGGCCGCGATAACGAATATCCAGGGTTTCCCGGTTGTAGCGCGTGCCGCCGCAGACCTCACAGGGCACAAAGAGATCGGGCAGGAACTGCATCTCCACCCGGATCAACCCCTCGCCGCTACAATGCTCACAGCGGCCACCCTTGACGTTGAAGGAGAAACGGCCGGCATCGTAGCCGCGCGCGCGGGCCTCATTCGTCTGGGCAAACAGGTTGCGCATATGGTCAAATACCCGGGTGTAGGTGGCCGGGTTGCTCCGGGGTGTGCGGCCAATCGGCGATTGATCGATTGAGATAACTTTGTCCACATGTTCCCCGCCGTAGAGTGCATCATGGGTGCCGGGCCGGGTGCGGGCATTGTACAGGGTTTGCGAGAGCCGCGCATAGAGCGTGTCGATCACCAGGGTGCTTTTGCCACTACCACTGACCCCGGTAACGCAGATAAAGGTACCCAGCGGGAAGGCCACATCAACATTCTGCAAGTTATGTTCGCGTACGCCTAGCAACTCCAGGCATTTGCCGTTACCGCTACGCCGGTGAGTCGGTACGGGAATCCGGCGCTGTCCACTCAGAAACTGCCCGGTCACGGAGCGGGGCTCGGCCAGGATCGCCGCCAGTGGCCCGCCGGCGATCAACTCGCCTCCCTGCTCACCTGCGCCGGGACCGATATCCACGATCCAGTCGGCGGCGCGGATGGTCTCCTCGTCATGCTCAACCACGATCACGCTATTGTTGAGATCACGCAGGCGGAGGAGCGTCGCCAGCAGGCGCTGATGATCGCGCGGGTGCAGGCCGATGCTGGGCTCATCGAGGATGTAGAGTACCCCCATCAACCCCGCGCCCACCTGGGTTGCCAGCCGGATGCGCTGGGCCTCCCCGCCGCTCAGGGTGACGGCCGGGCGATCCAGTTCCAGGTAGTCCAGCCCGACATCCTGCAAAAACGAGAGCCGCGCACCGATTTCATGCAGGATCGGGCGGGCGATGAACTTCTCGCGGGTTGTGAGGGCGGATGGGTGGGGGCCGGGTTCACCGGCAGGCGGATCAGCCGCGACTTCAGCGCGCAGGGCTTCAACCCAGGCCCGCGACTCCTGCACGGGCAGCATGGCAATCTGGGCAATGTTATGCCCGGCCACGGTAACAGCCAGGACTTCGGGGCGCAACCGCGCACCGCCACACGCCGGGCAGGGCTGGGGAGTAGTGTAGTGCGCGACAAGCTCCTCCCGCTCGCTCTCATCTTCGGTTTCGCTCAGGCGGCGGCGCAGGCTGGGGATCACGCCCTCGAACGGACTCTGCACCGTGCGCAGTTCGCCGCGCAGCCGATAGCGTAGCGGGATAACATCCCCGCCCGATCCGTAGAGCAGAATGCTGACCACCTCGGGGCGCAGGTTGCGCACCGGCGTATCCGGCGCAAAGCCCAGATGCTCGGCGAGGGAGGCCAGCAGTTCATCAAAGTAGCGGCGGTTGGCCTTGCTGGTGCGGCTCCAGGGCAGAATTGCCCCATCAACCAGGGAACGCTCGCGGTCGGGGATGACCAGATCGGGATCGGGTTCCTGCACGCGCCCCAACCCATCGCAGGTGGGACAGGCTCCGTGCGGGTTGTTGAACGAGAAGTCACGCGGCTCCAACGAGCCCAGGTTGACCGGGCCATGCTCCGGGCAGGTATACTGCTCCGAGAAGGTCAGGGCTTCGCCACCTACAATCTGTACGGTCAGCATCCCGCCGCCCAGCTTGAGCGCCGTTTCGACCGAGTCGGCGATGCGCACCCGGTCAGGATGGTCGCCGGCGGGAATCGGCGCGCCGTCGCGCAGCGGATGCCGGATGATCAGACGATCTACGACGACTTCAATAGTGTGGGGACGGTACTTCTCCAGTTTGAACTGCTCGTCCAGTTCACGCACCTCGCCGTCAATGCGCACGCGCACAAACCCCTGCCGCCGGATATCGTCAATGACGGATTGATGCTCGCCGATGCGCCCCTGGACCAGTGGAGCCAGCAGCAGCAGCCGGCTGCCCTCGGGCCGGGACAGCAGGGCGTCAACCATCTGCTGCGAGGTCTGCTTCTGCAGGGGACGATTGCAGGCGGGACAGTGCGGCCGCCCGACGCGGGCAAAGAGCAGGCGCAGATAGTCATAGATCTCGGTGACAGTGCCAACGGTGCTACGCGGGTTGCGGCTACCGCTCGACTGGTCAATCGCAATTGCGGGGGAGAGGCCGTCAATGCTCTCGACATCGGGCTTATTGACCTGGCCCAGGAACTGGCGGGCATAGGTCGAGAGGCTCTCAACATAGCGCCGCTGGCCCTCGGCAAAGATGGTATCAAATGCCAGGGTACTCTTGCCCGACCCGGAGAGGCCGGTGATCACAACCAGTTGATCACGGGGGATACGAACGTCGATATTCTTCAGATTATGTTCACGCGCGCCGCGAATGGTGATCCAGTTGGTCATGCGGGTTTTGCCTGCTCCTGTGGATTGGCTGCGGTTAAGCCTGACAGAAGTAGCGATCGTAGCATAAAGACGCGGGGAGCGCAAAGCGGCGCAGCGACGGAAGAGACAATGGGTAACTGACGATGGACAACGGCCGCGCGGCGCTCAGGCATGCCGTAGAACCTGAGCGCCGACATTACCAGTTACCTGTGTCCATTTTGCCGAACCTCCTGCAGGCAGGTGTCAACCGTTTCGATTACGGCCATAATATTCATGGGTTTGGCAAGAAACGTGGTGTAAAGCCCATCTTCGGCAACCGAAGGCCGCTGCCCCGCGCTCATTAACACAATCGGCGTCAGAGCATAGCTGGTCTCCGCGCGCACCGTCCGGCAGAACTCGCGCCCATCCATGACCGGCATCATCATATCGCAGAGCACCAGTTCCGGGCGCACCTCCGCCATGCGTTCCAACCCATCGCGTCCATTCCGCGCCGTTACCACCTGATGGCCTTCATCCTCAAGCAGATCGACCAGCATCTCGGCGATGGAGATTTCATCATCAATGACCAGAATTGTAGCCATATTTTCCTCTTACCTCAGGCAGTCCGCGAGTGATCCGCTTGCACCCCTGCCAGGATCTGCTCTGCCTGTGCTGATGTCGGCGCTACCTGGAGACCATGCTCGGTAATCTCAAACGTATGTACACTGGGGTCGAAGTTGCTTCGCCGCATCTTCAGCAGGGAGATGAGCCGGTAGAGCCGCGCCCGGAACTCAACGGTTCGCAGCAGCATAATATTTTCGCCGAGTGAGGACATATAATCAACCGGAATGGTTACACGCAGCTTGAGCATATCGTCGGTTTCCACACTCATAAGCGTAGTGACACCATACTCACGCAGAAGATTGGTCAGTGCGGTAAAAAAGCGATGGAGCCGTTGATGGTGGACCGCCACCGCCCGGATATCATGCAGGCCATCGATCACCAGGCGGCGGATCTGCCGACTGCGGACCAGATCGAGCGTCTGCTGTGCCATCTGGTCGAGAATCTCTTCCCGTGATGAGAACCAGAGCATAGAAAGCTGACCGGTATCATACGGCTGTCGCAGATCCAGGCCAACCCGTGCAGCTTTATCCACCAGTTCAACCGGCGTTTCGGAAAAGCCAACATAGAGCCCACGCTGATTATGCGGTACACCAGCCGCCAGAAAATGCAACCCCAGGACAGTTTTACCGCTCCCCGTCGGACCAACCACCATGGTAGTTGAGCCCTGCCGCAGGCCCCCCGACACCATTGCGTCCAGTTCCGTGATGCCAAAGGCCAGTCGTTCCATCGAGACCCCATCATTACTGACATTACCCTGCTGGGGAAATAGCCGGGGTGGCAGCGCTTCGATCCGCGGGTAGATCGTAATACCCTGATACGAGATAGTAAAGAGATGGCTACCACGGATCTGGTTCACGCCGCGTAGTTTGCGGATCTGTACCTCGCGCACCGGACGGAGACTCACAATGCGGTCGGTTAACTCAATCAGGCCATCGACAATGGTATGCTCCGGGCGCAACTCCTGCTGATCACTGGTCGTATGGGTCAGCAGCAGGACAACACAGTTGTGCAGGCCGGCGAGCGCCTGCAGTTGATGGATAAACCGTTTAAAATCCAGTTCGGTATCGGCCAGCGCGCCGGCAGCCGCCAGCCCATCCATTACCAGGACACCGGGACGTTGATCACGCAGGACACTGCGAATAAGCTGGAGCAACCCCGGCACACCTTCCCTATCCAGGGTGCTGTACCCATTGAAGTAGTGCAACTGTGCGCCAACCACCTCCGGGTTGTAAAATGCCATATCCTGCAGATGGGTCAGCATATGGTCATGGTTCTCGGCCAGGACCGTGACATACACCGCCGTTTCGCCGGACTGCACCCGATGAAAGCAGATCTGATTTCCCAGGATGGTTTTCCCGGCACCCGGCGGCGCCTTGAGGCCCAAGCCGCC
>CAKZQX010000241.1 GCA_937141995.1 uncultured Chloroflexaceae bacterium
ATAATGTTCTTGCGGAGTCGATCCTGGCTTCCTTGTCCTGCCGTTCCTGCAACTCCTTGGCAACCTGCTCGCGTGTCGCAAGATGCTGCTGGTACTGGTCGGTCAACTGCACATCCGGGATATTTGCGCCCAGAATGCGGACACCATACCGATCCATCTGGCGATTCAGATAGTCCTGCATATCGCCGACATCGCTACCCCGCAGATCGTAGGCTCGCTCGGTCTGCACCTGCCGACTGCGCTGGCGGATGGCATCCTGAACCGCGCTACTCAGCACAATGTCAAAGTTGCTCGCCCCGATATTCTGCACAAAGGCAATCGGGTCAACAATGCGGAACTTCAGGAAAAACTCGATTGACTTGAGCGGCACATTATCGCGGGTCGGACATGCCAACACCGGCGCGGTATAGGGGATTTCCGTTGCCGTATCGACAATGAACTCGATCTTTTGCCAGGGCCACGGCAGATAGTGCCGCCCGGGATCAAATGTCCCGATGATCTTGCCGAAGTGCGACACAATCCCAACCGTCCCCTGTTCAATCTCAATGATCAGGCCACGAAACCAGGAGAGCAACGCCATAATCGTTACAATCACCAGCAAAAACCCGCTTATCCCGGCGACAAAGCCATTCCCCGCAACCGCCCCCAGGACCATACAGATCAGGAAGTAGAAGGCAATGCCGGCCAGATAGACCCAGCCAAACCCGCGCCGATCCTTGGGAATAACCACCGGTACCAACTGGCCTTCTTCACCGGAGCGCAGCAACTGCCGAACGTTTTGCCACGCCGCAACAACTTCCTTAATCTTCGAGAACTCGTGTTTCTGTATACCCGTACTCATAGTGTGCCCTCCTCCACCACAACCGCTGCCGGCTCTTCCTCTTCCGGAATAATCTTGTTGATCTGCTCGGAGCGCTCCTTGATGCGAGCCATAATCTCATTGACACGCGCCCGGATCGACTGCAAATCGGCCTCCGTGTAGAGCGTCCCGTCCTCAAACCCGATCATCTGGCGCGCAATTGCCATAAAGTTGATATGCTGTTCCGCATGTGCGCCGATATCGATAATCTGCGGCAACCTGTCGGCAACAGCCTCCAGCTTACCCAGCACATCCTGCTGGAACCGATATTCCAGGATCTCCGGGTAGTGGGCGCTGCTCACGGCGCGAATATCCAGTGCCTGCGCCTCCAGCAGCGCCGCATTCGCCTTGGCTTCACTCTCGGCCTCGATCAACAACTGGCGGGCATAGGCATTGGCCCGGTTGAACTCCTTCTCGCGCGCCGTATCCATCTGGGCCTGGTACTTGGCAATCTCGGCCCGGATCTCCGACAGCGTCTCGCGGAGCGAGGCCAGTTCCTTATTGAGCGCCCCCTCGTCCTGCTCCTTCCGCAGTTTTAACTCATACTGGTAGGTGTAGGCTTCCTTGGCAACCCGCACCATCTCAGGCGCGGCCAGGTCCATACGGTACTGCTGACTGGAAGGCTCCGCGTGCGTAATATTGGCATTGACAAAGCGCACCGCCGGTAAAAACTGCCGGTTCAGCGTATCCAGCAGCGATTGTGTGCTCTCACCGACCAGATCATAGATCTGCTCGGCCTTCTGCTCGTAGATCAGCGCGCGTGTCACCTCACTAATGGCATTTTCCAACTTCTCGGAGAAGCCCTTCGCCCCACCAATGGTAAAAATAAACTCCGACGGATTTTCCACCTTGAATTGTAAAAAGAGGTCAACCGAGGCATTCACCCGTCCTTCGGTTGGTGCTTCGCGGATTGGGGCATTGTAGGGATACTCCTTCTTCGTATTGACGATATAGCTCACCTGCGTCCAGGGATTCAGGAGTATCGTCAACCCTGGCCCGACAATCTTTTCCAGCTTTCCAAACTTGGTAATCAACGCCTGGCAGCCATCAGGCACCATTACCAGACTGTTGCGCCACCAGCTAAAGGCGATATAGGCCACGATTAACAACCAGTAGTGCGGTCCGAAGAGTAACCCGGCAGTATTACTGGAACCAAAAAGACCAGCAACTGTATCAAGACCACTCAAAACGAACCAGCCAACCAGACCAATGAACCCGAACAGAAAGACCAGAAACACCCAGGCGTACGAGCGACTACTCTTCGGTACAACCACCGGGGAGACCACATTAATGTACTGCCCGGACTCCTCGCGCTTGCGGAAGCTACGATTGACGACCTCGGCCGCGTCATTCATAGCAACGGTCATCTGCGTAATCTGCGTCCCCTCGGTTTCACCCCGTTCACGGGCCGAGAGAAAATCTCGTGCGTTGATGCTGAATTGATCGAGTTCTTCACTCTCAGCAATATCGCTCAGTACCCCCATAGCCTGCTGAAGCCTACTCATTGGCAACCTCCTCTATGCTACCTGCGTTCGCATGGCATTGTGCAACCATCACAACATGGGACGAGTCATCGGCCATATTTGTTACCTATTATGGGAAAAGCTGACAGTCCGCATCGATCTGTCAGCTTTTCCCGGATTTATCGCTAGCGTACGATCAACAACTGCGCTACGCTGGTCAGCGCTCGCTGTCAACCCGTTCGGCCGTTTCCGGCATCAGCAGGTCTGCCCGTACATAAACACTCTGCGCAACATTTTCCAACTCGCTGACCGTCAACGTGGCCCAGTCCATGCCGGACTGTTGCGCAATAAAGATCGATACCACCGGCACTGCGACACCATCTTCTGCCTTAACCGTGCTGACAAGCCCCACGCGCTCCAGCGTCGGATCATCAGCAAATAGTTCCCGAATGACCTCGACCATCTGTTCTTTGGTTGAAGCAACAAACTCCGCATTGGTCAGAGTTTCATCGCGTTGTAGGGGGACTGTCAAAACTATGCTCGGCTGACCACTCTCGCGGTTCTGAATGATCCGTGCCTGCCAATCCCCATCTCCTTCAGCCTCGGCAACCGACGTATTCGGAGCCAGAATCTGCCGGGCTACCGTGAGATAATGCTGCTTCAGCGCATCCTCTGCTTGCGAACTGGCTGCGGGCGTTGCAGATGGGCGATCCAACGCACTCCGGGTCGGCATAACTCGTTCAGTTGACGCCACTAGCGGCCCGGACGGATCATCTGGACGAACAGCAACGAAGGCATAACTAACAAGTAGCAAGACGATAATAATCAAACCAACTCGAACGAACATGGGTACTTGTGCTGACCTGGTCCGAAGATTACGCATAACAAAGTTCTCCTTAATGAGTGGGATGTTTACCAGGTGTTTTGTATATCGAACATGGAGCCGGTATATACTGAACTAATCTTTAGACCGAAAAAAGTTTTTGACCAGTAAGACAGTCTCCAGTAATACTATCCCCACGAGACAAACCACAGGTTGTCATGGTAGATTGTAGCAAATAATTATATAAAATGGAGTAGTCCTGGTTCAAAACAGGACCAAAATACCGCATTAACCAAATTTCAACCACAAAACACATGGTACTAGTTTGTATTTATACTGGAATCCTATTTATACATTGTGCAAAATCAGGTATTATATTTAGACAATCCATAATCTCACTTTGCGCGCAGTCTTTTGCCGGCTTTTACAGGTTTTTAACAAAACCACTCAACTGTTACTGTCTTATACCGTAAGGTATCAACGCCCAACACATAGAGTACTATAACCGTCCTCACTGGCTTGTAACATATATTTCTACTCAACCGCTTTCTAGTGCCATACAGACCATTGGTTGATTTACAACTGAGCTGAGGTTGTTCTATCTTAAAAAACAGGACTAAAATCCTATCACCCGATGTCGCTGTTTATAGTATAGTGCAGAGTGCAGGCACACCTCACTCCTCGTTTCATTAGCATAGCATTTTCACGGAAAGGAGGTGATATAGCGGCTCACGACCTGAATAGAGATCACCATTTTTTGATCAGGTGTGCAGATGCGTGTTATCAGCGCGTGAGTCAAACCCCACAGAATCTTCCCAACCAGATGAAGAATTCGTCGCGCATTCCCCTTTGAATGCCAGGCAAAGCGCTCGTAACGCGCAGCATATATGGTACAACTTTGTCAATCACTCAACAGTAGTGCCGGATCTGAATTCATATTCGCACTTCTTCTGCTTATTGATAGGCACTACAGATATTGCCTCAACATGCTGCCGGTAACATAATCGCAGTCCTGGTTATTTGTATATCAGCATATTGTTGCGCGAATTCCTCGATGCTACTTCGCCTGGGATAACATTAATCCAGTAGAATCGAAAGTGGCTGTTCCTGACACAGGGACAAAACGATAGCCTCTATGCGTCGTACGTCCAACCATGCAGTATCGTATTGTACGTTACTGCAATCGTCGCACTCATAAAGCAGAGAGGACATGCTATGAATGGGCGTTTTCGGGCGGCCAAAATGTTTGCAGTGCTGTTTATCACCACGCTGCTAACATTCAACTGGTTCTTCTTACCAGTTGACGCCAAGACTACAACCACGCGCGATGCCCCCGAGGTATTTAGCGTGGCATCTGCCGCGAGTTGTTCGGTCAATCCCCTGGGAGTGGCGAACGACTTTAACGTATTTATGTTGGGCGATCTTACGCAAGAACGTGCCGACGCCGAAGGCCGTGTGGCTGCTGCCGGCAATGTCAGCCTGAGTAGCTACGGTATCGGTGACAAACTCTCCCCCGATAGTTCGCGGGATGACTTGATCGTTGGTGGCGATCTGACTTACACCAACGGTGAAGTATTCAACGGTAATGCCGTCTACGGTGGAACCGCCGATATGACCGGCGTAAGCTTCCCCAATGGCGATCACCGCCAGGGCTCTCCGATGGACTTTGCCGCGGCGGAAGCATACCTGCTTGACCTGTCGGCAGCCTGGGCGGACCTGCCTGCCAATGGCGAGACGGTTGTCCAACCCTGGGGCGGAATTGAACTGAGCGGTGATGATGCCGATCTCAACGTTTTTGCGCTGGCCGGCGCAGATCTGGCAGCGACGCAGAGCTTCTCGGTTGATGTTCCGGCGGGTTCTACTGTGCTGGTCAACGTTGATGGCCGCTCCTCCGCAATGCAGAATTTCGAGTACTTCCTTGAGGACAGCGAATATGTTCTGTACAACTTCTTCGAGGCCACTGATCTGACCTTCGGCAGTATTGGCATTCAGGGCACCGTACTGGCACCCCAGGCCGATATTGTTTTCAATAACGGTCAGATCAACGGTACGATGATCGGAGCCGGCCTTGAGGGTACGGGTGAGTTCCATCACAACCTCTTTGCAGGCTGCTTGCCGGTACCGGAAGAGGAAGAGGAACCGACTGCCACTTCCGAACCAACGACCGACTATCAGCTCAATCTGTCACACATCTCGTGTGCCGAGGATCCCGATGCGCCTGCGGGCGTTGAGGTCCATTTTGTGCTGTTGAACGTAGAGAACGGCATTACGCCGGGTGCAGTGACCTACACGCTGGCCGATGGCTCCAGCTTTGAGGTCGAGCCCACCAAGAACAGCGGCAATGTCTGGCACTACTTCGACTATCAGCCGGATGGCTACTACGATGTGCAGAGCGCTGAGGTCGATGTGGATGGCGTAACCGTCACACTGCACAACCCCGGCGACTATGCCGGCGACTATGAATGCTCACCAGAGCCAACGGCTGAACCGACCGAGGCACCCACAGATGTGCCGGCCAACACGGTGAAGCCCATCAACGAGTGTGTGGCGAACAATGGCGACGGCACCTACACCGCGCACTTTGGCTACCTCAACACGAGCAGCGAAGCCGTTTCGATCCCCGTCGGCCCGAACAACCGCTTCTCGCCCGATCCCCAGGATCGCGGGCAGCCGACAATGTTTGAGCCGGGACGGACCCCCTACTGGCCGGATACCGCTTTCAACATGGTCTTCGATGCGGATGAAACCATTGTCTGGACGCTGAATGGCAAGACGGCGACCGCGTCGAAGAATGGTGTCCCCTGCTCCTACCATGTCTTCCTTGAGAAGGAATGGTATGATGTAGACGGCAACCTGATGGACGCGCCTCCGGCGGAACTCTCCGCAGACTATGCCCTGATGGTCGAAGGCCGACTGGGCACGGGTACATGTAGTTATGCTGCCGGGTCTGACAGCCTGGAATGCACCTACGACAACGCACAGCCGCCCGCACTCGACAATAAGGGTCTCTGGGTGCCGTTTGGTGAAGCCTACACGGTGACCGAAACCGGCCTGCCGGACGGGTGGGAAGCTGTTGCAGGTGTCGGCGAGTTTACCACCGGCGACGGCTACTGTGAGACAGGCCGCGATGGGTTCACCAAGTACTGTACCCACACGGTAGAGAATCAGGCCGTTGTGCTCCCGACCGAGACTCCGGAGCCGACTGCCTCGCCTGAACCGTATGTCGAGCCGGAATTTCTGGCCTGCCCCGCCGGTTTGGAAGAAGTCGGCACCTTTGCGGATTATGTACGCCGCGACAAAGCGCCGAAGTCGCACACCTACGACCTGAACCTGGACTCCGACGCTATGATTACCGTCGTTGGACTGGTGAAGGAAGGGCATCCCGAAGTTGGCTGCCCCGGCGGAAGCCGCTGCGAACAGGGCCAGATGCAGGAAGAGTTTGATCTTGCCATCAATGGTGAAGTCATTGGCGCATACACCGACCAGGGCAACGTCGATGCCTGGTTTGAGATTGGTCCCTGGGAGACTGAGGCCGTTGTGCCGATGGACAGTGACGAGATGGTCACGACCCATCTGCATATTAACGATGGCCGTGGTGCGGAATCAGTTGACTATAAGCTAACTGTCTGTGCCGAGCCGGTTGAAACACCAACCGCAACTCCGGAACCACAGCCTGATCCCAAGGTGGAATTTGACGACCCGGATACCGCTCTCTGTGTGCTCGACCCGAGTGACCTGACCGTCACTGGGAATGTCACCCTGCCGAATGACATCGAGTCAGCGCGGCTCCAGCTTACCTGGCACGTTGTGCATCCTGAGGATCTGCGCACGGAGAAGATCTACAAGAGCATCACCGATGTACCTGACGGGTATACCTTCGAAGTGGACTCGAGCTTCTTCGGTGTTGACTATCTCTGGCCGGGTGTCCGCCCGGGTGATGAGGTCGTCGAGGTCCACTTTGGCGCTATGTTACTGGATTCGGTGACGGGTAATCCCATCATGGATATGGGCGCGGGCCTGGACTACTACTGGTATCCCTGGGTCTGTGATGCACCGACAGCGACACCGGAACCAACCCCGGATTATCAGCTCAATCTGTCGCACATCTCATGTGCGGAAGATCCTGATGCCCCTGAGGGTGTCGAAGTTCACTTTGTGTTGCTGAACGTCGAGGATGGTGTTACACCAAGTGCGTTAACCTACACGCTGGACGATGGACGCACGTTTACGGTTGAGCCGACCAAGAATACCGGCAATGTCTGGCACTACTTTGACTACCAGCCGGATGGCTACTACAATGTCGAGAGTGCTACGGTGGAAGTGGATGGCACGACCGTCACGCTGCATAACCCTGGTGAGTACGCGGGTGATTATGTCTGCTCCGATGAGCCGACAACTGAGCCCGAACCGATCGACAATTGGAAGTCCGGCGACGCGGAGTTTGAATGCACCCAGATCGGTGACTACGCCGGTGCTTATAAGATCGATGCCGCCGCCCCGAATGGCACCTACACTGTAGATGGCGACGGGGACACGATTACTGTTAGTAACAGTGACGGCAAGGTTTTCGACTGGAGTGCGACCTTTGGCATCGGAGCGGTGATCGTCAAGGCTGGCCGTGGTGCGAATGTCTGGTTCTACGACCCGCAGGCCACAAGTGATATGGGCCTCTATGCGTATGAGAACAAAGACATTAGCCATGTCACCTTCTGTTGGCAGGATCCGTCAGTTGATCCGACCAGCACACCGGAGCCGACCGAGACGCCGGAAATCGGTGTCTGTGTACCTGGTCCCATTGACTTCAACTATGATGCTGACGGCAATCCGATACCCGCCGGCACCGTGCTGAACGAGCAGTGGGCCAAGTGGGGTGTTCACATCAGTGGTGAAGGTCGTAGTGGTCGCCCGAACGAGGTCATCTCCTTCGACTCCAGCAACCCGACCGCGACGGATACAGATCTTGGCACGCCGAACGAAGACTTTGGCGGTCCAGGTGTGGGTAATGGCGGCGAGGCCGGCAAGCCGGGTGAGAATGCCAACCCGCAGTGGAACATGCTTATCCTGCCCGAGAACCTCACCGATACTGATGGTGATGGTCTGGTCGACACGCCGAATGACTCCGCGCGGGGTGGCGATATTTACTTCACCTTTGATCAGCCCTACCAGGTAGATCTGGTGAAGATGATCGATATCGACGGTAATGAGGACGACAACTATGTCGAAGTACTCGACATGGACGGCAACCTGATCAAGACGGTCTACTTCGAACCGCTGGGCGACAACAGCTATCAGGAAGCCCGGATTGATGTAATGAATGCCGGTGCGCTGCATTTCTTCCTGCGCGGTAGCGGCTCGATTGCCGCAA
>CAKZQX010000242.1 GCA_937141995.1 uncultured Chloroflexaceae bacterium
ATCAAACCCACCCAGGAGGGTGATATGGAGTGAAGGAATCATGCCGGTCTTCCCTTCAGCAACACTGCTGTCTACACACAAACTTCCCTGACGCCGGGGGCATACCAATGCTGAGGATGATGGAGAACGCTGAGGAATAGCTGCACTACCGTTGCGGTATGATTTTATTATACCGATGCGGAGACGATCAGGCAAAAGTTGTGGTGCCCCATGGAGTGCGGCAGCTATACTTGCAGGCTGCTTACCACGATCCATTACCTCACTCCCTCGGCCCAAAAAACCGACGCGCCGTATCCAGCTCCGCCTTCTGCAACGTCACCTGTTCCACATACTGGTAGAGCGGTTGCCGGTCGTAGTCAATATGCTGGAGTTGTATCGACCCATCGGTGATCGTAAGGTAGTGCGCGGTCTGGTCGGGATCATCCTGCCGGCGGTAGGAGACGCTGCCGGGATTGAGCCAGGTCATTGCATCGCTTAGATAGTGGATGCCCTGGCGGTGCGTGTGCCCAAAGATCAGATGCGTGATCATCTCCGGGTTAGTGTTGGTGAACATCTCGGCGCGAAATTTGGCAAACGCATGCCGGCTGACAATCATGTTGTAGCCTTTGTACATGTGGGTCATGCCATAGTGAATGCCGTCCAGTTCAAAATCAACTGCCCGGGGCAACTGCTCCAGAAACATTATGTCATCCTCGTCAAGCAGTTGTGCATTGTGGTGCTGCCACTCGCGCGCCCGCGCTAACATGCGATCCAGTTGCGTATGCTCGCGGTAGCAGGCGGCGACCTGGCGGTCATGGTTGCCCTGCACACAGACGACGTTATGGTCACGCACCCAGGCAAGCACCTCTTTGGGAAACGGTCCCACATCCACCAGATCCCCGGCGCAGTAGATGATATCGCTGTCCTGTTCGCGCTCCCAGATAGCCTCGAGTGCATAGATATTGCTGTGAATGTCGGAAATGATGAGGGCTTTCATGCAGTAGATCTTCCTTCCCAGACAGCCGGTAAACCATGGTATATATCACCCTGAAACCTATACCGTTTCGCGCAACCTGATCTTGATCAACCCGGCGGTGGATGGCCGGGTTGTTCCCGCCGCAACGGGATATCTTGCAGATCGGTGGCGATCAGGCGGTCGATCAGTTCCGCGACCCCGGCGCCATACTCACCTGTCAGCACCAGGTCGGCCTGCGCCTTGAGCATAGGCAGCGCATTACCCACCGCCGCGCCACATGCACAGGCATGCAGCAGCGCTTGATCATTCTCGGCATCGCCCACGGCAACCATGCTGTGGGGGGATAACTCCAACTCCTGGAGCGCCACCTGCAGGCCGGTGGATTTATCCAGGTCAGGCGGCAGGACCATCACATCATTCTTGTTGAAGATGACCCGCAGATCCAGGCCCAACTCGCGGATAGCCGCCTGCACCGCCGTGTCCCCCGGACGTTTTGTTGAGACGATCACCCGCCCGACCGTGAGATCAGGGACATCCTGCTCCCGCAATGCGGCAACAAAGGACTCCGGCGGTGGCGGGCCGAGCGGCCGCACCGTGCGCGTGCCGGGCAGGTAGAGCAGCGCGCCATTTTCGGCGACGACAATATCGAAAAGATCGATCCGGGGGAAGACCCGCTGCAAGTCGTTGAGAATACGACCGGTTACGAGCAGCAGCCGTCGTCCAGTGGCGCGCAGGCGTGTGAGCGCGGCAACGGTCGCGTCATCTACCTGGCCCTGGTATGCCAGGGTGTTATCATAGTCGCAGGCTAAAGCAAGGTAGCGCATAACTCTCCTATGTTGGGTCGATAATGCGTGACAAATGTGCCGATGATGCGGGTATTGTACCGGAGGTAGATGCGGGGAGCAAAACCGGTTGCTCCCCGGCGTCCACACATCAGCCCATAGCCGTTAGGTACCAGCACCGGGCACCTCAACATTGCGCCCATAGTGGTAGAGCCAGGAATGCCAGAGAAACGGCAATTCGTAGCTACCAATCTCCTGGCTCTGCGCATCACGCAGCGTTGCATGGACCAGGAGTCCGGGGATGAAACGGCCATCCGCACCATCAGCGACCACCACTTCGATGTGGGCATTCTCACTCTGGGGATTGCGCCACTCCAGGGTGCCATCGTTTTGACGGTGGTAGAGTCCCTCGGCTTCCTCAATGGCATACCCGATCACACCTCGGCAACCGGATCTGCTGCGCCGGCAATCGCTACCCGATTCCGTCCATTGCGTTTAGCCTGGTAGAGCCCCTGATCCGCCGCGCGAATAAGGAGATCAGCCGTTTCAAGCTCGGGAAAGACCGCCACCCCCACCGAGATCGTCACCGTATCAAGGGCTTGCCCCTGGTGATGCACCACCAGTGCCTGTATCGCCACGCGGATCTCTTCAGCCCGTTGGCGCGTATGTTCCAGAGCAGCACCCGGCAGTACCAGGATAAACTCTTCGCCGCCATAGCGACAGGCAATATCGTCGCCCCGGGTATGGGTTTTAAGGAAGTCGCCCACCCCACGCAGCAGCATGTCACCCGCATCATGCCCATGGGTATCATTGAAGCGTTTGAAATGGTCAACATCCAGCATAATCACCCCAACCGGTCCCCCACGCTGTTGTGCCCGCTGTAACTCGCGGGGCAGCGTCGCGTCCAGGTAGCGCCGATTATAGAGCCCGGTCAATGCGTCACGTATCGACTGTTCTTGCAAATGCGCGTTTGTCTCTTGCATTTGCAACTCCAGTTGCTTGCGCGCGGTGATGTCCTGGGCAATACCCAGGATTTGCTGCGGCTGCCCATCGGCGGTGCGGGCAAACACCACTTCGCGGCTGAGCAACCAGCGCCAGCTTCCATCACGATGCCGCATACGATATTCAAAGTCCAGAATAGCTTCCTCGCCGGCCTGCGCCTGGGCCGCGCGGTGGCTGCGCGCGCGGCCCTGATCGTCCGGGTGCAGCAGAGCGGGCATCACTTGCACACCCATGGCCTGCACTTCGGCGCTGGTGTAGCCGAGGATTTCCCATACATGGCGATTGCTGTAGATTGTACGTTCTTGCGTTAAATCGTAGATATACAGGATATCGGGCATGGTATCGGCAATCTGTTGCACAAACCGCTCACTGGCACGCAGAGCTTCCTCCGCCTGTTTACGCTCGGTGATATCGACAACAATCCCCAGCAGGTAGGCAATCTGCCCGGCGTCATTGTGGACCGGCGTGACGGAGAGATCCGCCCAGAAAAGCTCGCCGCTGCGGGTGATATAGCGCTTCTCGATCCGATAGCCGGCAATCTCGCCGCGTAAGAGTTGCCGGATGGCTGCGACCGTCGCGGCCTGATCATCAGGGTGGGTCAGCTCCAGGTTAGAGATATGGACCATCTCCTGGGGCGTGTAGCCCAGTTGTTGCGCCCCCCGCGCATTGACCGTAATCATATTGCCGGCGGTATCTGACAGCGCAATCCCCACGGCCGCATTATCAAAGATCGCCTTGAGCCGCGCCTCGCTCGTGCGCAGGGCTTCCTCAGCCTGCTTGCGCTCGGTGATGTCAATAAAGGTCAGTTGAAATGCCGGTGAGCCCTGGAAGTCGGCCGGGGCGATGTAGACTTCAACCCAGCGGGTCTGCCCCTGTTTGCAGAGGATACGATGCTCATTGCAGCGCGGGATCGACTCACCATTCACGAGGGCTTGCATACGCTGCTGCACCTCCGGGCGGTCAGCAGGATGTATCAGGGAGAGGAGTTCTTCCGCCGACATCGCCTGTAATTCCGGAACAGTGTACCCATGGATGCTCTCAATTGAGGAATTGGCAAAGACCACCCGCCCCTCCTGCATAATCATCAGGCCCTGGAGGGAGAACTGCACCAGATTGCGGTAGGCCTCTTCGATCTGCCGGCGGTCGGCAATTTCCTGTTCCAGCCGGGCATTCTGGGTCCGTAGTGCCTCTTCCATCCGGCGATACGCAGTACGGTCGCGCAGGATGATCATCCAGCCGGCTGTCTGCCCACGCCGACTGCGCAGGGGGGTGATATGCACTTCCAACCAGTTTGCCGCCGCATCCGCACTGCCGGCAAGGGGGAGTTGCCCAACCGTCGTGTGAACGGGTTCGGACGTGAGCATGGACAGGAGTGCGGGCAGGAAATCAGACAGGGACGTGCCCGGCAGCGGCATGGCTGGGCATTGCAGCAGCATGCCGGCAGCGGGGTTGATATCCACAATCCGATACTGATCATCGACAACCAGCAGGCCATCCGCCATATGTTCGACCAGGCGGTCGCGGGCGATGGGGGCCAGATCGAGGAAGCGCCGCCGAAAGAGCGCCCAGGCCCAGAGCGGCGCTGCGATCAGATAGGCCAGGGGCGTGATATCGAGATAGGGGAGATCCGGCAGCGGAACCAGTCCACTCACCGTTATCAGGCCACTGAACAGACCGACCAGCAGACCCACCAGCACCGCGCCGACTTGCAGTTGATAAAAGCGCGGAGCCCGGACCAGTGCTACCACCAGGAGACCGACGGCAGTCAGACCAATCAGGTAGGTAGCGGCGACCCATATCCCGAACCAGGGGCCATAGGTATAGGTGAGCAATGCCAGGCTGTCCTGGAAGATCAGGCGGCTGGAGGTACGCACCAGATGATGGACGGGATCAGTCCAGACCACCAGTGCATTCAACACGAGAAAGCCCCAGAGAAACGGCATAAAACGACGAGCCAATTCGGGATGGCGGGTATAGTCCAGTGCAAACAGCAGCACGCCAATCATTGCGATATCGATGCCGGTAAACTGAATGTTATCCCAGACTATTTTGGCCGGAAAGGTGGCGGAAAGCAACTCGCAGAAGTATCCGCTACAGGCAAGCCCCCATCCCAGGAGCGCAAGCGCAAACGCACGGGCACCGGGAGTATCCCGGCGCCGGATGGCATAGAACGCAAAGGCCAGCAGGACTAACGCAGAGACGGCAAGCAGCAGTAGGAACAGCGAAAGGAACATAGAATGTGCATATCCGTTCCGGTGCATTCAACATATCCGGTACGCCCAATCTATATTATCACAGATATTGATACACGTAACAAACACTACTCATGCGGCCACGGCCACCGGGTGCTCGGTGATCATGGTTTTGCTCACGGTTGGGGTAGTCGTGATGTTCTGGTAGGGACGTTGAACGTTGTGCCAATAGTCCAGGGATGGAAGGCGGCAGCGCGTTTACCAACACCCTGCTGGAGTGATGGAGTCCTGAGTATCACTGGAAACGGTATCCACCGGCATAGCCCGGCTATGCGATGACCGGGAAGCCCGGCTTGAGCCGG
>CAKZQX010000243.1 GCA_937141995.1 uncultured Chloroflexaceae bacterium
GACGGTGGTGCTCAGTATGCGCCTGGCGGTGCCGGACTGGACCGTCCTGGCGGCGGAACATGGCCTGGATGGGCTGGACCTGCTACGGCGGCGGCTGGATGAGGTTGATATGATTGTGCTGGATATTACCATGCCCGGGCTGGATGGCTACTGGACCTGCCTGCAGATCCGGGCGCTCAGTCGCACGCTGCCGATCCTGCCCTTTACCGGCGTGGCCGAGGCGGTGCCTTTTCTGCAGGAGCTGGGCTGTGCGCCGGTGCTGCTCAAGCCGGTTCAGCCGGATCGCCTGGCAGAGGAACTGCATGCAACCCTGGGCATGACGCCGGCCCCGGCCGTCAGCGCGGTGCTGAACTTTGCGCAAAAACAGGCCGCTGTCGTGGAGCAGACCGCCCGGCAGAACCATGCGGCGTTACGGGTAGGATTGCTGGCCTCCGCGCGCGTGATTAGCGTGGGCCTGCGCGGGTTGCTGACCGCTGCCGGCGCGCAGGTGCTGCTTGATGCCAACAGCGCTCTGACCTTGCGCCGCACGCTGATGCATATGCGAATTAATCTGCTGGTGGTGGCCGCCGGTGATTATGCCGAGGCTGCGCCGATTGCGGCGGAGTATTCGCTGCCCATGGTGGTTATCGCCTCCACGCTGGCCGAGGGGCTGGCAATCAGCGCCCGGATCGATGAGACGGCAGCGGTGGGCGTGCTGGTCATTACCGATGAACTGGCACCGCAGGCGCTGGCAAAGGTCTTGCGCACCGTGGTAGCCGGGGAGCGCTACGTACCGGCGCGGCTGGCCGCGCCCTTCGCCGGTTCGCCCCTGAGCCCGCAGGAGCAGGCGCTACTGATGCTGGATCTGCAGGAGAGTTCCACCCGCGAGATTGCGCAACGGCTGGGGGTCACGCCGGAGACGGTGCATCACTACCGCACGCGCATGTGCCGCAAGCTGGATGTGGCGGCTCCGGCGGAACTGCGCCACTGGGCCGAGCAGTGGTGGCGCGGGCAACCGGAGCTTGTGTATAGTTGAGTTGACCGGGTTGGCTGGGAAGTAAGCTACACGTAGTACGAATACACACGAAAAGTAGACCACGAAGACCACGAAGTTCACGCGGCGATGGGCGGGTGTTGCGTGGGATTCGTGGTTTTTGGGCGGTATGGAGTTGGATGGCGCAAGCATGGCTTGCGCCATCTCCCGGACGATGTCAGGCATCTGGCGATAGTGTATAAACATTGCCGTTCTTCGGGGATTTGATAATTGCCGGATGTGGTGTATACTAGTTGCTGATTGTGCGGAATTGCCACTGTGATGAACTGGTTGAGTGGTAGTGAGGAGAAACCATCGAGAGGTGGGGATGGTTGCTGGTGAGCGAGTGGGATGTGAGGGTGTGGGAGAGCGGGTGTCATGGTAGGCAGTTTCGCATAACTACACGGTGGAAGCACAAGCATCCGCTCGCAATGATATTGACTATGTTATAATTGTGAGGAGTTAACTTTGACGATTGGTCTGGTTGAAGGGAGTTGTTATGAAAATCCAACAAGTCTCTGTATCAAAACTTTTTGGTCTTTTTGATCACATAATTCCATTAAACTCTGAGGATCGAATTACCCTGCTTCTTGGTGAGAATGGCCTTGGAAAGACAATTATCTTAAAAATGATTGATGGTATTTTCAATAGGAGGTATTCTATTTTTAATGAAATACCTTTTGGTCTTTTTGAGATAAAATTCGATGATGACAGATTTATCGAAGTTTCTAAAGAAAGTAATGGATCTAATGAATCAAAGCTTATTGTTCGCGGGCCATATGCTAACGAAAAGCCTTTTAATATGACGCCGCAAAGCATAAAAAATCTAAGTGCTATAATTAGAGATTTAGAGAGGCATATGCCAGAGTTATTACAAGCAGAAAGAAACCTCTGGGTTAATCGAGTAACTGATGAAATGCTCACAATAGATGACATGGTCGAGTATTATGGACGATTCTTCGGTTCTGCCCGATCGGTCAGCAGACAGCGTACTCCTGACTGGCTAGAAGAAATTCAAAAACAGCTTAATATTGAATTTATTCAGACTAATCGCCTCTCGATAAATACATCTGCAAAGCTTGGGCGTGCATCAGGTTCACCGAGAAGGAATCACCCTGGTGACTCCGTTGATGAATATTCGCAAGATCTGGCATCAAAGATCCGCGATGCACTTACAAAGTCGGCGGAGATATCATCTTCGCTGGATAGTACTTTTCCCAGCAGGTTAATGAAGAGTATTAGCCAGGATGCAGCGCCGCCTTTCTCCGAGGAAGAACTGCGCGAGGAGTTAAGGAAACTGCAGATCAAAAGAGCAGATCTTACAGATGCAGGTCTCTTAGACAGAGATATGGCAGATGTGCAAATACCTGATCAAAGAGTTGAAGGTTTCACTCTTAATGCCTTGTCTATTTATATTTCTGATGCCAAGGAAAAATTACAGGTTTTTGACGATCTTTTGCGGCGTGTGGATCTTTTTCGTGACATTATCAAGCGCCGTTTTCTATACAAGACTTTGAGTGTGAGTAAGCAAGAAGGCTTTGTATTCAAATCAGGCGATAGTAAAATACCTTTAGGATCATTATCCTCTGGAGAGCAGCACGAAATTGTTCTGCTGTATGAACTTCTGTTCCGTGTTCAACCAGACTCTCTTATCCTTATAGATGAACCCGAAATCTCACTGCACATCGCATGGCAGCAGGAGTTTCTTAGAGATCTGCTTCAAATAACAAAAATATCTGAATTCGATGCGCTTATCGCTACACACTCCCCAGACATTATCCATGATCGCTGGGATCTTACGGTGAATTTGCAAGGACCGGCAGAACAGACAGAAGAGGTAGAGCAGATGCAGGTAAACGATTAATGTCCTGGTTTGCTGATTGAATATACGAGTAATATGAAAATGACTTCATCGCAGAGAAAAGATCTTAGGGCTTATATTACTCCATATCGAATAGCTAATGATATTCGTATTTTGAAAAAGAGGAATAAAAATCGCGCATTTCTTATTGTGGAGGGTGAAGATGACGCGAAGGTATATGGGGAATTCGTCAATAAAGAGCAATGTACTTTGCAAGTTGCCCACTCGAAAGATGTTGCTATCGGTGCTATCCAGGAATTAGATAAAACAAACACATCAGGCGTTTTAGCCATTGTGGATGCTGACTATGAGAAACTCCAGGGTAATGCTGTAGTCAATCCTAATATTGTTTACACTGATACGCATGATCTGGAGACAATGATTTTGTCTTCACCTGCTTTAGAAAAGGTTTTGGTTTCATTCTTGCCAGATGTAAGTATTTCGATGGTTCAAAAACTTGGTGAACAAGTGCGTAGTCATATCTTAGATATAGGTACGCATATTGGTTGCGTCAGATGGATTAATTTCCGCAACAAACTGTCTCTGGATTTCAAGGATTTGCCATATGAACGGTTTATTAATAAAGATAATATACAGGTGGATTTGTCGGAATTAATAAGTATTCTTAATGTTGGTAGAAACAGATTGGTTTATGAAGAAGATATTTTGAAGGAGTGTAATCAACTACGAGCGAATAACCCTGATCAATGGCATGTCTGTCAAGGGCACGACCTGGTGAACTTACTGAAGATTGTAGTGCCATTTTGTCTGGCAGATTTTTTAAATCCAAACCTTTTATCTTTGGCTATAAAAAAGTGTAAGCTTTTTAGGTTTGACGACGAACTGTATAGTGAATACGAGGAAACTTTCTTCATTCAGACTGATTTATACAAGGAAATAAAAAGCTGGGAAGTGAGAAATGTACCTTTTCTCATTTTAAGAATTGTCTGACTCTCATACTGTACTTCAACACCGTTATCCCACATTCTTTACTGGCATCTTAACCATGCTATGCTATAATCTCCCCCTCAGTATCGCACCCGCTATCCAGGAGAATGTTTCACCATGCAGAGCACATGT
>CAKZQX010000244.1 GCA_937141995.1 uncultured Chloroflexaceae bacterium
CCCTGGGCGCTGATTGGTCTACGCAAGCCAACAATGCGGGTGTTGCCGAACTTAGTACCGACTATGCCCATACTGGTAATCAAAGCATGTTCCTGGGCCAGAAAGTAGGTGGCGATGCATTTGCTTCGCTCGTGCTTGATCTGGATCTCTCCGGACAGACGGATGTGTTTCTGGACTTTTGGGTTCGGGCAACTGGTAGTGGTGAGTACCGCCGTCTTTACATCAGTGATGACAATGGGGTAAACTGGACATGGATATCGAATCTGGACAATATATCTCAGGACTTCAGTCACATTGTCATTGATCTGGCAGATGTGTCAGAAAGAAATAGTCTGGCCCTGAATGACAAGTTCCGTATCCGCTTTTCCTATTTCGATACCAATCTCGGCGATGCAGGCGACGGTATGGTACTTGACGACATACGTCTGACTCAACGGGCAGAGGCGGTTGCCAGCTTTCCGCTAGAACAGCAGGACTTTGAAGGGACGACTTTCTCCCAGGGACTCTATCCACGAAGTTTTGGTAATGGAACAGCCGAACTGTCAACGGACTATCCGAATAACGGTACACAGAGCCTCTTTCTGGGCCAGAAAGTGGCCGGAGATGCGGCAGGAACGCTAATTCTGGCTCTGGATCTCTCCGGACAGACGGATGTGTTTCTGGACTTCTGGGTGCGGGCAACCGGGAGAGGTGAGTACCGCCGTCTTTATATCAGTGATGACAACGGGGTAAACTGGACGCAGATCCGGGATATGGACAATATATCTCAGGACTTCAGTCACATCGTCATTGATCTGGCCGACGTGGCAGATAGAAATAATCTGGCACTGAATGACAAGTTCCGTATCCGCTTTTCCTATTTCGATACCAATCTTGGCGATGCAGGCGATGGCATGGTGATCGATGATTTACGGATCAGTTCAAATGGTCCTCCACCCTCATCACCTGACAATCACACAATCTACCTCCCACTGACCATTCGCTAACACACGCATCGGGCGGGTCACGCCAGGAGGTGTGACCCGCCCCGCCCATCCCGCCTGAGCCTGCCGCACCTTTGTGGCTTTTGCGCCTTTGCGCAAGCCATTTCAAGTATGCGATACTACTGAAGGCAGCGTTCACATGGAGCTTTCATCTGGCTGGCAGAAACCGCCTGAAGGCGGCACTACGAATTTTCAGGCAGAGATCATCACATGCATACCCAGACCTATCGCACCCTGATCAAACAGATCATGACGGAGTATGCAACGCTTGCCGCGCAGCAGCCGATGCCCGGCGTCGAGACGCTGCTAGCCTTTGATGAAGAACGCGACCAGTATCTCTGGCTGCAGGTGGGGTGGGCCGGGCACCGCCGGGTGCAGGGCATCACGCTGCATGTGCGGCTGCTGAACGGCAAGATCCAGGTTGAGCAAGACTGGACCGAGGATGGGATTGCGACCGACCTGCTCCAGGCCGGGGTTCCGCCGGAGGATGTGCTCCTCGCCTTCCACGAGCCGGAGCCGGCGCATCCCGCCGCGCTATTGCCGGGGGAAGTCGGCACGAATCGATGAACGCGCAACGCTGGTTGCAGCAGGCGTAGGGTGCATGCTATGCACCTGGTAGGCAGTAGGTGCATAGCATGCACCCTACCGGGCTACTTCCTACCACCCGATCCCCGTGTTGCCTGGTAATGATGGTATAATGGTAACACCGTGATCATGTGATGTAAGGTACTGCGATGTCTCCCTCACTTCCGGAACTTCCCGACACCTGGCTGATCGAGGCACTGCCCCGCCTCTATCGGGAACACCCTGATCTGGTGCAACCGCTGCTCCATGCCCTCCTGACTGAACATACGGAGGTGCGCTGGTCGCTGGTCATCGGGATGTATCAAGCGGGCCGGATCAATCTGGGCAAAGCCGCCGAATTTCTGGGCATGCATGAACTTGATTTACGCGAGCGATGCAGGATGCTGGGGATACCGTTGCGCGTGGGGCCAATGGATCTGGCCGAGGCACATGCCGAAGTCGCAGCCGTACGTGTCTGGTATACCACAGCAGCAGAAGAGTAAGTGCTGTGCCGGCACCTGGGTATAGATGATCGGTATCAAGCAGATACATCTTCATCCTCGTCGGTGCTGGTCGCCGGGTGCTGTGCCTCACGGTACTGGCGTCCCAGCGCAACTGCCTCCTCAAATGCCGGTGTATCGGCAAACGCTCCGCTGATCTGTTACCACCATGGAGTTGCACCCGCTTTGTTCAGGTGTTGTTTCAGATGCAACACTTCCAATGCACCCTACCGGGCTCGGTTCTCGGTTCTTTGTTCTCGGTTCTTTTATACCGCCCTACCAGCTACTGCACCAGTACACCTGGCTCTCAGCCCGCAGTTCTTTGTTCTCAGAGACTGTCTGAAACGGGTTGGTCATGGGGCTACGGCCCTGGAGCGGGAGTCCC
>CAKZQX010000245.1 GCA_937141995.1 uncultured Chloroflexaceae bacterium
CATGCTGCCGCAGGCGAAGCCGGCCTTTATCGGACACAAACACCCAGTTTGATCGCCCACCGCGTAACTCGTATCAATCACACGCGTTACGCGGTGGGCCTTCAAACCGGACAGTTACCCCGATGAACGACAGGTTCGCCTGCGGCAGCGTGGTACTTAATCTATCTTTTTCACGAAATTTTGGCTCGAAGAGCCAAAATTTCGTGAAAAAGATCTGGGTTCTTCCGCCCTGCCGGAGGCGGATTGTCTTTCAGGTTAACGACCGCGTAACTCCTGTCAATAATCCGATGCATGGAGGCGATGAGCAACGCTCGTCGCCTTCTTGTGTGAAAGCGAAAGCGATGCTGCCCCACTACATTGACTTTGGCGGTGCCGGGCAAACGGTGCATCTGGCAACCGCCAACGGCTTTCCGCCCGAAGCGTACACGCCACTGGCCGCACCACTGACCGCGCACCAGCGGGTTGTGGGCTACCGCAGCCGCCCGCTCTGGCCGGGCAGCCGTCCGGAAACCATGCGAAGCTGGCATGACCTGGCCGCCGATCTGTTGACGGACCTGGAAACAGTGACCGACGCGCCGGTCGTCGGTAGTGGGCACTCGCTCGGCGGGATGATGACGCTCTACGCGGCCCTGCGTCGTCCGGAGCGTTTCAACGCGCTGGTGTTGCTTGACCCGGTGATCCTGGAATTGCGTATGCTGCTGCTGATCGGGTTGATGCGCCTGGTGCGGTTACATCGGCGCGCGCCTCTGGTGCGGGGCGCTCTGCGTCGCCGTGACCACTTCCCCGATGTTGCCACGGCGCGCGAACGCTACAGCGGGCGGGGTATCTTTGCCAACTGGGAACCGGCCGCCCTGGAGGGTTATCTTGCCGGGGGATTCCAGCCGGCTCCCGCCGGCGGGGTGACGCTGGCCTGGCCGACGGCGTGGGAGGCGCATATCTTCGCGCTGGTTCCGCTTGATGCCTGGCGGGTGGTTACGCAGGTGCGCCAACCGCTGCTGATCATTCGGGGTACAACTTCCGACGTTGTCACCGACCGCGTCTGGGCCGGGCTCCAGCGCCGTCTGCCATCTGCCCGTCTGGTCGAACTGGCCGGTGGTCACATGCTGCCGATGGAGCGCCCGCAGGCTGTGGCCGCGCAGATCCAGGCATTTCTGGATGATCTCCGCTGACCTGTGGCGGATGGCAGGGCAGGTAATTTCACGGCTCACCCGGTATGGCTCACGGCAATGCCCCTGCCCGCCACAACCCGGCCGATCAGCCAGCAGGAGTCGCCAACCGCAGCATAGGCCCGCATGAACCGATCCGCTGCCGCCGGGGGCAGGACCAGCAGCAGCCCGCCGGAGGTCTGCGGGTCAAACAGCAGTCGTTTCTGCGCCGCGTCAACGCTGGCGCTGTAGGTGACATACCCATCCCGCTCCAGGTATTCCTGGTTGTTGTAGAGGCCACCCGGCGCTATTCCGGTGCGGGCATACTCCAGCGCGCCCGGCAGCAGCGGCAGGGCGGCCGCATTAATCTGCAGGCCGACGCCGCTGTTGCGTGCGATTTCGGCGGCATGCCCCAGCAGCCCATAGCCGGTCACATCCGTCGCGCCGTGGATCTCCACCGTCTGCGCGATTTCGGCGGCGGTCTGATTGAGGCGCAGCATGCTAACAACTGCGGCCGCGAGATGGTCCGCCTGCCCGACCTCCCGCTTGATCGCCGTCGTGATAATGCCCGTGCCCAGCGGCTTGGTCAGCAACAACTGGTCGCCCGGTTGCGCGTTGGCCTTGGGCGTGACGCGGCGCGGGTCAACCACGCCGGTGACACACAGGCCATACTTGGGCTCCTGATCCACCACCGTGTGCCCACCGGCCAGGACTGCGCCCGCCTCGGCCACCTTATCCGCGCCACCTTGCAGGATCGCCCGAATGATCGACTGCGGCAGATTGCCGGGGAAGCCGGCCACTGCCAGCGCCAGCAGCGGTCGCCCGCCCATGGCGTAGACATCGCTTAGCGCATTGGCAGCAGCGATTGCGCCATAGGTGTAGGGATCATCGACAATCGGCGGGAAGAAGTCCACGGTCTGGATCAGCGCGGTTTCGCTATTCAGTTGATAGACTGCGGCATCGTCGCTGACCTCCAGCCCGATCAACAGGTTGGGATTGGTCGGCAACTGCAGCGTGGTGAGCACATCCGCCAGGGCACCCGGCCCCATTTTGGATGCTCAACCAGCGCAGGCTGCCAGATTGGTCAGCCGGATCTGTTCACGCGCGTCCATCGGCTACGTCCTTTTCAATTGCACCTAAAACACAGGACTACGCGGTGCTCGTTCAAACCGGGCGTTTGACCCGATGGAAGCCCGACGCGCCTGCGGCAGCATGGTACGTTTTTGTCTTTTTCCAGAACATGTGGCTCGCCGAGCCACATGTTCTGGAAAAAGAATGTCCCATTCCGCCCTGCCGGAGGCGAATCGGGCCGGTTGTCCAGGCAGATGCCTGGTTTGGAACCGACCGCGTAACTCCTGTAACGTATTCGTTCCCATTATGCACGGGAATGGATGATGTTGCAATCGTCGTCCGCCTGGTTGAAGAATGCCGAAGTGAGTTGTAGGACCAGCGCCATCAGAAATGCCGTCAGGACGTACGCGGTGGACGAGCAAACCGGGCGTGTGATTGACAGAAGTTACGCGGTCGGTTCCAACGTTATACCGCCGTGGCAACCTCTGCCAGGTGCTCTGCTGCAACGTCAATGGGAACCGTCCGCTCTCCGGTAGCGTTGCTGCTGCTCTGCTGTTTCTGCCACAGGTCGTAGTACAGTCCTCGTTGCGCCAGTAGTTCCGCATGCGTTCCGGCTTCAACCAGATGTCCCGCGTCCAGCACAAATATCCGATCTGCATTAACCACTGCGGCCAGACGGTGAGTTGATATAATCACTGTGCGCTCGTGTGCCAGCCGTGCTAGCGTGACACTGATGGCTGCTTCGGTGACTGCATCCAGGGCCGAGGTGGGCTCATCCAGCAGGAGCAGTGCCGGGTCGCGCAGCAGGGCCCGCGCCAGGGCCAGACGTTGCCGCTGTCCGCCGGAAAGCTGGCCCCCGGCTGCACCAGCCATCGTGTCGTAGCCCTGCGGCAGACCCATGATCCAGGTGTGGATCTCAGCCGCCCGCGCTGCCGCTTCGATCTCGTCATCTGTGGCGGTGGGCCGCGCCAGGCGCAGATTCTCACGAATAGTTGTATCAAACAGAAAGGTATCCTGGAAGACCACGCCCATGTGTGCGCGTAGTGATGCCTGCGTCACCTCCCGGATATCATAGCCATCCAGCGCGATCCGGCCGGCATGAACATCATAGAAGCGCGTCAGCAGGTTGAGGAGTGTGCTTTTACCGGAACCACTCGGCCCGACTATCGCCACATACTGCCCGGCCTGAATGCGCAACGTCAGATGATCGAGCGTGGGTTGCTCACCGCTGTAGCTAAAACTGACATTGTCAAAGCGGATCTCCTGTGCCGGACGTGGCAGAGTCACAGCTTCCGGTGCGTCTATCAGGCTGGGCACTTCGGCCAGCAGTTCCTCCAGGCGCTGGAGCCCGCCACTGGCCGCTACCATGTCCGGTAGCACGCGCTTACTAAGTTCGTAGGCATTGCGCCCCATGACTGTCAGCAGGCCGAGAAAGGCAATCAGTGCGCCAATCGAAAGATAGCCCCGGGTTGCCAGCCAGGCTCCCACACCCGTAACCAGGATCTGAATAAAGAGCACGCTCAGGAGCGACGATGTTGCCACCATGCCTTTGAAAAAGAAGGCGGTTGTGCCGGTCGAAGCCAGGGTCAGCAGGTGCTGCCGCATACGATCAAGCATGTGAGACTGAAATCCAAAGGCTTTGACCACCGCCTGACTACGCACACTCTCCTGAACGGTATTGAGCATGTGCGCTTCGGTCTGCTT
>CAKZQX010000246.1 GCA_937141995.1 uncultured Chloroflexaceae bacterium
CCCGTGAGCAACTCGCCTATGTCGCTGTGATTAACCCGACCCGCCAGGGCGCGCCCGACGCGCTGGCCGTGATTGATGTCGATCCCCAGTCGGCTAGCTACCGCCAGGTCATCCACCGCGTGGAGTTGCCCTTCCCGGGTGATGAACTGCACCACTTTGGCTGGAACGCCTGCAGCGCCGCGCTCTGCCCGAACATGCCGCATCCGCATATCGAGCGCCGCTACCTGCTGGTGCCCGGCATTCGCTCCTCGCGCATGTATGTAATCGACACCAAACCCGATCCGCGCCGGCCACGCATTATCAAGACGATTGAAGCCGAGGAGATTCACCGCAAGAGCGGCTACAGCCGCCCGCATACCATCCACTGCGGCCCGGACGCGATCTATGTCAGCGCGCTGGGCGCGCCCGATGGCAATGGCCCCGGCGGGGTTTTTCTGCTTGACCACACCACCTTTGATGTCAAAGGACCGTGGGAAGCCGAGCGTGGTCCCCAACACCTGGCCTACGATTTCTGGTGGCACCTGGGGCAAGACACCGTGATTACCAGCGAGTGGGGGACGCCCAACATGGTCGAGCACGGCCTGAACCCCGAACTTCTGCTCAACAGCCAGTATGGGCACCAGTTGCATGTCTGGGATCTGCGGACCCGCCGTCATGTGCAGGCGCTGGATCTGGGCAAGGAGCACCAGATGGTCCTGGAACTGCGCCCCTCACACAACCCGAACAACACCTACGGCTTTGTCGGCGTTGTCACCAACCTGAACGACCTGTCGTCCTCGATCTGGATGTGGCACCGCGACAAGGGCACCTGGGCCATTCGCAAGGTGATTGAGATCCCGGCCGAGCTGGCCGATGCCGCGCAGTTGCCGCCGGCATTGCAGCCCTTTGGCGCGGTGCCGCCGCTCGTCACTGACATCAACCTGTCCCTGGATGACCGCTTCCTGTATGTCTCCTGCTGGGGCACGGGTGAATTTCAGCAGTACGATGTGTCCGACCCCTTCAATCCGCGGTTGACCGGCTCGGTTCATCTGGGCGGCATTGTGCGCAACGCGGCCCACCCGACCCGGGGACCGCTGAACGGCGGGCCGCAGATGGTGGAGATTAGCCGTGACGGGCGGCGGGTCTACCTGACCAACTCGCTCTACGCCGCCTGGGATGAGCAGTTCTACCCGGACGGGATTCGTGGCTGGATGGCGACTTTCACCACCAACCCGAATGGCGGTATGCACCTGGAACCGGATCTGTTTATCGAGTTTGGGAATGAGCGCCCGCATCAGGTGCGGCTGCAAGGCGGCGACTCTTCGTCCGACTCGTTCTGCTACCCGAACTAACTGCTATGCCGGTAGCATGCGGCGCAGGCAATCATCGGCTTGCGCCGCATGTGATCCGGATACGAAAGGAGTCTGAGCCGTGGAACCGATGTCCACAATGCACGTTTATGCCCCCTGGCTACTGCTGGCGGCGCTGGGCGCGTACCATGGGCTGAACCCGGCAATGGGCTGGCTGTTTGCCGTTTCGCTGGGCTTGCAGGAGCAGCGCCGCCGGGCAGTGCTGCGCGCCTTCGGTCCGATCGCGCTGGGACATGCGCTCTCCATCGGGCTGGTGGTGGCGCTGGTGGCCGCAGTCCGAACCATCGTTGCCCCCGATATCCTGACGGTCGTCAGTGCGCTGGCGCTGATTGGCTTCGGGCTATTCAAGCTGCTGCGCCCCAACAGTCACCCGCGCTGGGTGGGGATGCGCGTGAATAGCCGCGACCTGACGGTCTGGTCGTTTTTGATGGCGACCGCGCACGGGGCCGGGCTGATGCTGGTACCGATCCTGTTCCAGTTGCCCGCTGATGGTGACGCGCACACCGCCCACGCCGCGCATATGCCGCATGCGGCGCAGCATGCCCCGGACGGCCTCAGCGCCGGGCTGGATTTCTTGTCGGCGGCACCGCTGCTTGATCTGGCGGCGGTGGGGCTGCATACCCTGACGATGTTTGGGGTGATGGCGGTCATTGCCATAGTCGTGTTTGAGAAGCTGGGGCTGGCGATCTTACGGCAGGCCTGGTTCAACCTGGATCGCATCTGGGCCGTCAGCCTGCTGGTGACCGGCGTCTTCGCGCTGGTGCCGGCCTGACCGAATTGAACAGCGAGGGAGATCATGCGGAAATCAACCGACGATCGGCGCATACTGCTGTGTATCCTGGCCCATCCGGATGATGAGTCGCTGGTCACCGGAGGACTGCTGGCGCACTATGCCGCGCAAGGCGTGGAAACGCACCTGATCACGGCCACGCGCGGACAACGGGGCTGGCTGGGTGACCCGCGCGCCAATCCGGGGTCGCGGATCATGGGGCAGCGCCGCACCGCTGAACTGGAAGTCGCGGCGGCGTTGCTGGGGGTGCAGCACCTGGAGATTTTGGACTACATGGACGGAGAACTATCCGAAGTCCCTGCGCCGGAGATCATCGCCACACTGGTGGGCTACCTGCGCCGGGTGCGACCGCAGGTCGTGGTAACGTTCGGGCCGGATGGGGTGGATGGGCACCCCGATCATATTGCCGTCAGCCAGTTCACCACGGCGGCGGTGCCGGCGGCCGCCAATCCCGGCTATCCCGCCGGCTGGGATTGGGAACCGCATCAGGTGGACAAGCTCTACTATGTCGGCTTCTCACAGGATCGCTGGGAGCAGATCTGTGCCGTCTGTGGTGATGGGACGCTGCAGATCGATGGAGCCACCCGCCGGCACCTGGGCTGGGAAGACTGGATGGGCTCGGCGCGGCTGGACACGCGCTCCCACCGGCAGCAGGTGCGGCAGGCCATTGCGTGCCATCACAGCCAGGTGCCGGCCTACGCAGCGCTGCTGCAACTTCCGGAGCGTGTGCAACAACAGTTGTGGGGCGTGCAGGAGTGCTACCGGGCCTTCAGTCTGGTCAACGGCGGGCGTACGGTGGAAACAGACCTGTTTGCCGGGGTGGGACCAGCTACCCGCCGCGCCAAAAGTGTGCGGCGCGGATCCTGAGTGCCGTGTCGCATCAACCGGGCACCTCACCGGGTGTGGAACCGCTGAAAGGTATCACCGTAGCGCTCTTGCACGCCGTCGCGCGCCTCAGCCGGTGGCCTGCTGAACGAGGAGGAAGGCCTGTTCCAGACTCATTCCCCGGCCCGCTTCCCACGCCGCTGCCAGCACCGCCGCATCAAGCTGCTGCCGGAGGATAGCCAGATGCCGGTCATACAGCTTATGCCATGAAGGATATGGCACTTGTATGCCGGAGCGTTCGCGTAGCGCATCACCGAGACCAAATAGTCGGGCTGCTTCGAGCGAATGGCCGAGCATAAGCAGCGCTCCGGCATAGCTCGTGATCCGATAACTCATCGATGCGATATCGTTTAATGGATGTGAGAGGTTCAGCGATGCACGCAACCAGGGTAGAGACTGGCTATCATCGCCGCGAAGCTGGGCCAGCATGGCGCGCAAAAACAGCGCTGTGGCGATGCCATGCGGAGCGCCGGCCTGGCGTTGCAGTCGCTCCGCTTCATCGAGATACTGGTAGGACTGCGCATGATCGCCGGTAGCAAACGCGACATGCATCAACCCAAAGTACGAATTTCCCTCTCCCCAGCTATGGTTCAGTTCATGGTAGCGGTCGGCACTTTCGAGCAATGCCTCCTTTGCACGCTGTATGTCCCGGCAACTCAGGGCAACAAAGCCGCTGGTTTGCAACGCGGCGGCCAGTGGCTCCCGCGCATTGGCCGCTCGTGCCGACTGCTCGGCCTCAGTGAGCAACTGCCTGG
>CAKZQX010000247.1 GCA_937141995.1 uncultured Chloroflexaceae bacterium
GAGCCGTATCACCGGGAACCGAACGACGAACGGCGATGTATGGTCTCTTACCGGCAATAAACCCGGCATTCCCAGACCAATAATGCTATAATTCAGGCAAGAAATTGCCCGACCCACGTCCTGTATCAGAAAAAAGGCGCGGGCCGGATGGAAAATCCCCTATGGTGCTGTTCGCCCGGCATGCTCTCACCGTCGTACCCTTATGTGTGGACATTCAGGCGCGAACAGCGTCTGGATGACGCTATGACAACGATACACGCGATTGAACACACCCTCCGGAATGAGCTCCCCGCTGAACTCCACGACCGCCTGCCGCGCCTGGCGCAGGTGCTGATCCAGGTGATTGACGGCTCATTCACGCACGAAACCGCGCAGCAGCAGTTGCAAGAGGATGATCTGGCACCGCTCCTGCATGCACTGGCCGGAACGCAGATGTCCTTTGACGCGGGTGCCGGCACCATTACCGTTGGCGACATCAACCAGGGCGAAGGGATTGCGATTGGTCACGGCTCGTTTGCGGCAACTATTCACCTGATGATCCAGCCGGGTGAGCAGGCGTACGACGTGGGCAACCTCGTCACTCCCTACCTGGGCCTGCACGCATTTACGTATACCGAACGTGACCGCTACGCCGGGCGCGAGCGGGTTGTGACGCAGGCGGTTGAACGGCTGACCGCACCGGGTAACCAGCGGGTAGTGCTGTTTGTGACGGGTGCGAGCGGGAGCGGCAAATCCTCCTTTGCCCAGGCGGGCATTATCCCGGCGCTGGAGCAGCACTACCAGCAGCGCCGGTACAGGGTGCGGCATGCCGTGTTCCGTCCATCGCAGCAACCGCTGGCCATGCTGGCCGATGCCCTGCAGCAGTTTGGCATGCCCGCAACCGCGCTGGATGCCACCACCTTTGCCCCGGTTGTCGCTGCCCACACGCCTGATGAGTGCATCAACATCATAATCATTGACCAGTTTGAAGAACTGTTCTCGCAATCTGACCGTGTGCAGCGCGACCAGTTTTTTGCACTTTTAACCAGCCTGCCGCCGTTTGCCACCCTGCGGTCCCACGTCATCGCCACGTTGCGCGCAGACTATTTGCCAGAGCTCTTCACCCATCAGGCGCTCTACGATGAAGCAAAACGCGGCATTGACCTGCGCGTCATGGGTGAGGACGAATTGAAGCAGGCGATACAGCGCCCCCTGCAGCAGATGTATCCGGACAGCGGCAAGCGGTTTGAGCCGGCACTGCTCGACACACTGGCCGCCGATGCCGCCGAAGATGTGGCCTACCTGCCGCTCCTCCAGGTGACGTTAGAAAAGCTCTGGGCTGACGGCTGGCTCAAACTGAGTGCATATGGCACCTTGACCGATGCCATTCGCCAGCGTGCCGAGCAGGTCTTTACCTGGCACGACTTCGACCGGGCTCAAGACCATCCCCGCAGTCCGGAAGAGCAGGCATTGCTGCTCCATCTGCTGCTGGATCTGGTGGAGGTCGCTCCCCACGACGAGACACGCCGTGATGTACGGCGCCGCCGTCCACTCGCGGTGCTGCAGCAGGACGACCCGACGCATGTCCGTCTGATTGATGCCCTGGTACACGCCCGACTCGTGAGTACCAGTCATGAGCCGGGCGGTGCGGGTGAGGTGGTCGATATCATCCATGAGAGCCTACTGACGAACTGGCCACGTCTGCATGCTGCCATAGCGAACGAGCAGGAGGCACTGAAGCAACGCGCCCGGTTTGAGGCGGCACTCTACGAATGGCAGGAACATGCCTGCGCTGACGCCTACCTGCTGACCGGCGTGCGGCTCTCGGAGGCGCAGGCATTGGCGGACCGGGACGATGTGGCGCTGCGGAGTGATGCAGCCCGGGCCTTGCTCAAGCGCAGTATAAGCCGGCAGGAAGCCGCACACCAGCGGGAAGTCGAACGGCAACGGCAACTCACGGTAGCAGAACAACGGCGAGCAGTGCTGCTCCGGCGTTCCCTGATGATTGTTGCCATGCTGCTGGTTATCGCGCTGGGGACAGTGTGGGTTGCCTGGGATCAGCGTCAGGCTGCCCACACTGAAGCAGCGCGTGCTGAACAGAAAGCCTCAGAATCATTAAGCCGCTCATTGGCTGCCAGCGCCCGGATGATAGCTGCTCAGAACAATCCTGATCAGGCGTTGGCGCTGGCCGTCGCGGCCGTTCGTACTGACCCGACCGTTCCACAGGCGCAGGCTGTCTTATCAGATCTGGCCTATGCACCGGGGACACGCCGCCGCTTTGAAACCATCTTTGGAGCGGTGGCATTCAGTCCGGATGGTCAGACGTTTCTCCGCACGACATTGTATGGCATGCCTGAAGTCTCGCTGGAGCTGCGCCATGCTGCAAGCGGGAAACTCCTGCGTCGCTTTGCATATCATGATGGCTTACCTGCATACAAGAAAGAATTCGAGAGACTGACCCACAAGGTCTGGAGTATTGCCTTCACGCCCGATGGACGCTATGCCCTCTCGGGCGGGTGCCTCCAGGAAAATCGCAGTACATGTGTCAGGGGCGAGATCCTCGTATGGGAGATTGCCACCGGCACGGTTGTCCGTACCTTCACCGATCCCCCGCATGATGTCAGATATGTGGCTGTCAGTCCGGATGGGCAGCATGCGCTATCGATTGGCTACGAGTCAAACGGCAATGATGGGACCCTCCGTCTGTGGGATATCACCACTGGTACCGCTGTGCGTGATGTCACGGATCATAGAGCGTCTGGTTATGGTAGTAAGAACCTGGGGGTTTTTACCCCGGATGGACAATCTCTCCTCTCCGGAGCGTGCGGCGCATACGATGGAAATGGATATTGTACTGTCGGGGAAATGGTGCTGTGGGATGTGGCAACCGGGGAGCAGGTACGCGTCTTCAGCGGCGGTCATGGATCCTCTCTTCGTGCGATAGACCTGCGTGCTGACGGCGAACTGGCGCTCTCGGTTGATCTGACTGGTACGATACAACTATGGGAGGTAGCTACCGGAGAGCAGCGAGAAAGCATTGAGCAGCCATGTCAGTTTCAATCGCAGGTCGATGCATCATTTATTGACGCCGGGAGCGAGGCGATCCTGGTCAGTTCCGAAGGACGCGCATGTATGGTGGACTTTCGGGGTGATACCATTGCCCGGTTTGCAGCGCCACATCCGCCCGATGAACCACGCCATCAGAACTGTCTTAATCCCAGCCGGGCAATCGACCCGGAGGGGCATATGGTGCTTCTGGGTGCCGAGGCGTGTGGCCATGGCTCGGCACGGCTCTGGGATCTCGTCCATGGCGCAGCGGTACGCCACTTCGCTCTGCCAGGTACATTTTATAAAGTGGGATTTCATCCTGGTATGCTGTTCAGTCCGGATGGGCAGTATCTCCTGACAGATGTGCGTGACCCTGCGCCGGATCAAGGGAATGAGCTTGTCCTGTGGAATGTTGCCACTGGTGACGAAATGCGGCGTATGAACCTCCCCACACATTCGGTCAGGAGCATGGCATTTAGTCCCGATGGTGATACTGTCATAGCCGGGCTCCATGATGGTACCGTACGCCTATGGGATATCAGGACGGGGAAGGAGAAAGTCCGCTTTGCGGAACACATCGACCATGAGAACTCGCGGCATAGCATTGGAATTCACCCGGACGGAAATACGGCAATATCCGTGTCGACGTCTCAGGGTGGGGAAAGCGAGATTATTCTCTGGGATATACCCACGGGTGAAGAACGGTATCGAATGTATGAAGGGGAGATTATATACTCGAACGATCTGGCAATCAGTTCCGATGGCCGGACAGCACTTATTGCCTTGAATGGCTCCAACCCTGCGCTCGTTTCGACATACTGGATGGCGATTGATATTGAACATGGACAGGTGCGCTATCGTTCGACGAAAACAGCGGAACATATCGGAGACATCACGTTTAGCCCCGATGATCAGGCGGTGTTGTATGCCGTAGGTAAGCGTATCATCCTATGGGATCTGGTGAACGATAAACTCCTGCGTCAATTTGAAGGTCACACAGATAGGGTCACAAGCGTTGCCTTTCATCCCGATGGAACCACCATCGTTTCGGGTGCGTGTGATGGCACGGTGCGCCTGTGGGATGTTGCCGGCGGTCAGGAGATACGCCATTTTACGGGTCATGCAACCCATATACTGAACGTCGGGTTTCGTGCCGATGGAAAAGCCGTGCTCTCAGGTGCGCATGATGGCATAGTACGACAGTGGCGTATTGATACGCCCGAAGCAATGATTGCCTGGACCTGTACGAACCGCCATGTGCCTGAACTGACTGCAGGGCAGCGCATACACTATGGCATCCCGGATGACCTGGTGCTGTGTCCGGCGCAGTCACTGGTCCGTCAGGCACGACACCAGGCGCGCGCGGGCAACCCGGAAGCGGCAATGGAAACCTATACGCAGGCGCTCGACTTGAATCCTGACCTTGACTTTGATGCAGAAACTGAACTGAAACGGATACCGGCAACGGTGCGCTGGAGGCAGGGCGACGTATTGGCCCGTCACGGCGATATCACTGGCGCAATCGCAACCTTTGCGGCGGCGTTGGCGCTCGACCCTACCCTGGACTTCGATGCAGAAGCACGGGCGGTTGAGTTAGCGGTGCCGATGCTTATCCATCAAAGCGAGACACTGGCGCGCAACGGCAACATTGATGATGCGATGGCGCACTTCCGCGAAGTGCGCATGCTACTGCTTGACCCCGATCTGGAAATCGAACCACAGGCACGCGCGCAGGAACTGACTGCCCTCTGCTGGTGGGGCAGTCTTTGTGGGTATGCTGATGAAGCTGAGGTGCAAGATGTCTGCGAGCAGGCCGCCGGTCTGGCACCTGATCATGGTGCAATGCGTGACAGCCGCGGCGTTCATCGTGCCTTGACTGGCGATGTTGACGGGGCTATCGCAGATTTCACGGCATTTGTTGCATGGGCACGGGAGAATAATGTTCGTGAAGCGGAAGCGATAATAGCCCGCCGCGAAGCCTGGATTGCTGCACTGGAAGCGGGCGAACATCCCTTCACTGAGGACACACTCAATGCCTTCCGCAACGAATAGGGCCAATCCTATGTCCCCATCCATCCCTGGCCACACCCTGCTTATGGGGGTGTTCGCATATCGGGATACGCGAAGAGAACCACCCGCATGACCAGTGCCGATGGGGAGGACTATATCAGTGACCGCATACCATGGCTAGTTTCGCCATGGTATGCGGTCACTGTGGAACGGCCCCTTTCTACGTGGTTCTGATATCCTGACCATGCCGTCATTATAGCGTACGGTAGTGCCGGAAATGCTCACCATTCCGTGGTACTCCCTACCGATATCACCGCAGGGTCCGTCGGAGAGATAGTTCCATTCGGGCATGGCACTCCCTACGCCAACAACGATCATGCGTCTACCTGGTCAACCGCCGGGGATGTCGCCAGCAGCGTGCTGAGTGCGGCCGGTGGCGCTCCCACCCCGGTCATCACGAGCCGTTGCCCGGCCCGGGTCATTGCCATATACAGTTTGCGCGTGTTGTCACGGACCAGCTCGCGCTGTTCGTCGGGCGTGATCTGTGGGTGATCCTCGGACGCCCAGATCTCCTGCAACCCCACGAGAAAGACTATGGCACCCTCTAACCCGGTTGCGGCATGGAGTGAACAGACCCGAATCGTGTCGCGCCGGCTGGTCCGGCGGGGATCGCTGACCCGCTCCGCCCCCAGCACCACGCTCAGGCGGTGCCGGAGGTTCTCCGCGCCCTGCCAGGTGGCGTGAATGACCAGGATGTGGGCGGGCGGAACCTGTTGGGCCATGAGCGCCGTGACTTCTGTGACAACGTATGCCTGTTCTTCATCGGCATCGGCCAGGGTGAGCAGACACGGCGGTGTTCCCGCACGCATGTCCGTCAGCACCGGTTGTACCATGTCGGCCCGATCATGCGGTTGTCGCAGCAGATAGAACTGGTTAGCCATGTGCAGAATGGCGCGGGTGGTACGATAACTGCGGGTCAGATACTGCACCTGCCCGCGCACATCCAGGCCCAACTGTTTCCAGGAGATCCGTCGTTTCAAAAACCCTTGTGTCGGATCGGCCACCAGAAACAGTGACCCGGTGCGTGGTGTCAGCGCCCACTGCAGGATCTCTATCCAGAGGGGCGCAAAAAACTGGGCCTCGTCCACCAGCAGGACATCAATCTGGGGCGATGGAACCTGTCCCGCCTGGATTGCCTGCCAGAGCAGCCGCGGAATATCGCCCCAATCCACCACTCCCTGATCATGCAGGTCCGCATCATAGGCTTCCAGTGCGCTAAAAACCTGCTGGCGCAGCTCCTGCGTAAACGGCGTGCCACGCCCAGTGCGGCTCACGGCCAGATAGTCCGCGCGCGTAAAGATGCGCTGGTCTTTCAGCCAGCAGATCTCGTCCCAAAACATGGTGGGAGTGAGCCGGGTTGCCGTGAGATGCGCCTCCCAGGCGCGGGTCAGACTGCGTTGCAACCGGGGGTCATGCTGGCCTACCACGTTGGGCCAGGCACGCACGGTATGCGGCCATACCGTCTTGCACCATCCCAGAAAGGTGCGGCAGGGCAGGGCGGCCTGTCCGCTCAATTGCCGGTAGCGGTAGGCTAGATCGTGAATCAATGCCCGGTTGTGCGTCAGGATCTGGAAGCGTTTGTGCGGATAATAGTGGTGCAACAGGTGTGCCCGGTGGAGCAGTATCAGCGATTTTCCACTCCCGGCCACCCCGTTGATTAGGCGCACATGGACCCCCTGTGTTGCGGTGCGTGCCGCATCCGACAGGCTGATATCTACTTTTACCGCCCATTCCTGGTCATAGTCCAGCAGCGTATCGGCTACCTCGGGCGTCTCACCCGCTGGCAGGGAGCGATGGATGATCAGCGGCGTGGGAATGACTGCCTCTGGCGACAACCGGGTGCGGAGCGCACGCATCTGGATATCCGTGAGTGGCGGACTGAGGTGGGCCTCGATCGCCTCGCGAAAAGTCTGGGGAGACAGGATCTCTCGCCCGGCCCAGACGATACCGGCGGGCCGGGGGGATGGACGAATATGCTGGAGGTCCGCGGTTGCAATGTTCGGAAACAGCACCATTCCCACCAGGGCCAGGGGTGTCGGGTCAGCCGCAGCTGTGGCGGCGGCGATGGCGGCCACGATTTCCTCCAGATCCTGTTGTTCGGCCTGGCCCAGCGGAATTGCCGGCATCTCTGTAGGAAGCATAGTGGACTGCATGGCACGCTGCAGATCGCGCGCGGTGGCGCTGCATATGCGGATCAGCATGCCACGCCCAGTGGCGTGAATCACGCAGAGATCCGGCAGCGGCTCCGTTCCATGCATCATGGGTGCCATGATGGTAAACCGCCTGTCCAGATGCCTGCGGCAGAAGCTCACAACGCGCGTCACGGCCCGGGTATGCGCGACTGGCGCACTTGGACGTGCAACCGGACGGGAAGGAATCATGCGCGGCGTATCTGATCCGACTGGTGGTGGGACTTCCACTAGCGCCTCCTGGGGCGGAACAGTGACACGGAGGCGGCGCGGCTGGCCGTTGAGTGCCGCAAGCCGGGTCTCCAGACGTGTGAGCGCAGGTTCCAGATCATCCGCACTGGTCGCATCCGTGGCAATGAAGCGCAGGCCACTGGTCTGATGCACGCACTGCAGACAGGCGCACACATCCGGCTGGTCGAGCAGGGCGGGAGCGAGAAATACCAGCCGGGAAAAGCCCTGGCCCAGCATATCCAGCCGCTGCCACCGCTCCTCGGCGGCAACCGATTCATCCAGAACCGTCACCAGATCCAGCAGATCGTTATCGGTCGTGATATCCCGGAGACCAGCGCACAGCAGCAGCGAGTCGGGCGGTGCAACGACCAGCGTCACACCGGGCAGCAGGAGCGCGATTGGTAACAACGCATCATAGGGGATCGTCGGCACGGCTGCATCCGTGCGATCAATGACCGCAGCCAGGACCGACGCGCTATCGACCCCTGCATTGGAACTGCCCGGCAGAAGTTCCAGGCGCTCCCGGAGCGCCTGGCGGACCTGGGTGGAGTCCTGCGGCAGGAAGGTGGCGTCCAGGGTCGGCGGTGCCTCAAGCGGAGTAATCTCCGTGCCCGCACACAGATTGAGCCAGACCCAGGCTGGATCGCGCCCGGAGTTCAACCATCCCTGGACTCGTACCACACTGCCATAGCGCTGGCGTGGAGCCAGCACCGGTAGATCATGCTGGTACGCCAGGTTCAGGACGGGCGCAACCGGCGTTGAACAGAAATGCACTCGTTCGTTCCAGCGCATTCCGGTCGTCCCGTTGGTGTTCGCAGCAGGAGGCACGTTCAACAGGTGTCGGGGGGAGCGTAAACAGGTCAACTCCAGCGTGTCCGGGTCGAATTCCTGGTCTGGTGCGGGCGGATCGGTTGGGAGCGTCGGATCGCCGGCCTGGAGGAGCACATAGGACCAGGAGAGCAGGTTATTGGCGTCATTGGTAAACATGCGTGTATCTGCCTGGCTGTCGTACCAGGTCACCCAGCGGCGAAAGGTCAGGTGAAGGACCGACTGGTACAAGGACTCATGGCGCGCATTCCAACAGTTCATACAGTGGGCCATAACCGTCGAGCCGTGACCGGTCCCACACGGTCCCAGAGTCGTCAACTGCGGCATCTGAGTCATCACCGTGTGCCGCCAGGCCATGAGGTGAGTAGCATCATGCTGATCACCCGGTTCCAGGATCATCGCGATTCCCCCGGTCGGCAAGGTGGACAGCATCGTGCCCAGATGGGTCGTGCCCGCCAGAGTGAGTTCGTTGAGGACATAAGATGCAACCAGCAGCGTGCTCGTCGTTGACGGATAGGGTGCTGCATTCAGGTCATGGACCACCCAGGTGGTATCACGTGCCCAGCTGGCGGCCCAGGCCATGATGGAGGTGGTCGGTGCATTGGCGGACATCTGGGCCTCCAACTGGGTGGCATAGGTAGCCACGACCTGCTGGGCATAGGCGAGCGCCGCCGGCGGTTGGTCCAGTTCCGTCGCGGTCACCCGGGTCACGGGAAACGAGGCTCCGTACAGCGCACATCCATGGGCCCAGGTTATGAGAAAATCAAGGATGGCCAGCAGGGTGGTTCCTGTGCCGGCACCAACATCCAGCACCTGTACATCGCCATGCAAGGCCCCCTGGCGAACCAGATCCAGCAGGCACCACTGGAGTTTGGCAATGTTGATGGGACAGTACAGTGCCAGATACATCGGGAGAAAATCGCCCTGGTACTGCTCGGCATGGAAGTGCTTGTGCTGGCAGAAGGTAATCCATGCCTGCGCCAGCTCCTGCATACGCCCAGCATGGCGCGTCAGGATGGCACGGATGGATCCGGCCGGGGGCGTGGGATCGGGGGTCTCGCCACAGAGCATCTGTACCTGCGTGGCTTGAATCAGGGGCGAGAGGCGCGAACGTCCCCCTGGGGCCAGTGTCTGCTCCAGCCAGGCAATGATCCGGGCATCATAGGCGGTCGTCATAGCATATTCCTTAGAACAATAATAATTGGGTACCGGCGTCATCGGACGGCTCCGATGGGGCAGTTGGTGTGGTGGACGTGCGGGCCGCAAGTGCTGTATGGTGCGGGTCGTGATGCCGATAGCGCGTCAGTGCCAGGTCGCGGTTCTGGACGGCATAGCAATAAATACACCCATGGGGACAGGTGTCATAGGCTCCAATGTCACGATGGGCCACGCATCCGCATTTTCCGCGATTGGCACAGTGGGCCCGAGACGGACGTTTCTGTGGCCAGAGGGTCTGGATCAGATCGGCATCGACACAGGCGCCCCGATGAATATGATCGGTGACGGCAAAATCTTCGGCACAGGTATAGAGCGTAATATCATAGGGGGCAGCCAGCGCGGCCAGGTCATTCGCCAGCGCGCATTTCTCGCTCGCCGGCGGATCGTAGGGCTGTAGCTCGGCAGGCAAGGTGGCAACATTGCGGCGCACTTTGCCATAGCTATCGAGAAAACTGATGTAGCAACGTCGGGTCCAGCCGGCCAACCGTTGTGCCAGGTACTGGAAGGTCTGGCGGTGCCAGGTCGCATCGGTGCGTGCGGTGAAGATAATGGGATCATAGCGCCATTGGACAACCAGCGGCTGGCTATAGTGATCAACCAGGCGGGCAAAACTGTCCAGCGTGTGGTTGGGGTGAGGCACCCGCGTCTCCAGCGGACGGGTCGCCGGGTCCGCACTGTAGCCCGTGATCGCATAGTGAAAATAGCAATCCAGGCCGTGTGCATCCAGATCGTCCAGATATCGCAGGAACGGTGCATAGTTTTTGGACCAGAAGACAATCGCGTGAACATCGGTTGGACGCAACGAGAGGGTCACCACCTGGGGGCCAACGGGATTGTGATACTGGACCGATCCGGCACGGACGCGCTCCAGAAACCATGCCCCATAAAAGGCTGGAATATCGGTACGGTAGGACGCGGAAATCGTATGCACAGTTGTTCTCCATCGGATGTCATCTGTTTCGTGAGGAACCCCCGGGTTACGCTACCCCAAGTACCCCCGCTATCGGACCCACCGCATGTCGTGGGCTCTCCGTACCATCGTCGTACAGG
>CAKZQX010000248.1 GCA_937141995.1 uncultured Chloroflexaceae bacterium
CAGCAATGGCCTACCCTGCCTCGATGCTCTGGTTGGTGCCGGCTGCTATCGGGATGGTCGGATCTGCGTTTACCATTCCTGAGATCCGGCAAGAGGTCTATAAGGCATTGCCGGAAGCACGGGAGCAGGTACGCGGGCTATTGCAGGCTCCCAGGCAAACCGTAACCCGGCATGCGCCGGCGCAGTCGGACGCGGGCCAGCGGCAGCAAGCACAGCGCGATCCGCTATTCGCTACCCTGGAAGAGCAACCCCACCGTCTAATTATTGGGCATACCGGGGGCGGGAAGACAACCCTTATGCACCGCCTTGCGGTTGATTGGGCCGCAGGTGGGCGACGGGTAATTGTGCTCGATCCCGACGCTGCACCGGGGCAATGGCCGGGCTGTAGGGCGTTTGGGCATGGCGATGATTATGCGGGCATCGGGCAGGCGTTAACGCTGGTAAGCCGGGAAATTGCGAAGCGCCGGGCAGCCAGGGCCGAGGGGCATCGGCGGTTTGCGCCGGTGCATATCGTGATAGACGAGAGTCAGGATGTGATCGCAGAAGTCCCCGACGCGTTGACCGTTATAGAGACACTGGCGCGCCGAGGGCGGAAGATTGGCATGCACCTGACGGTTGGGGTACAGGATAAGCAGGTACGCACCCTGGGGTTGGAAGGTAAAAGCGATCTGCTGCGTAACTTTCAGGTGGTAGACATGATGAAACAGGGTGATCAGCGGGTAGCCGTTGTGCATGGGTCGGAGGGGAAGACCACCATGCCGGTACCGCAGTTGCGCGATCCTGATGATTTTATTACCCGGCGCACACCTGCACCTGCACCCGATGATCTGCTACGCGATCTTCTGGACCAAAGCGTTACCAGCGCATCACAACGCCATGGTAACGCTTCAGGTGTTACCGTTACTGTTCCTGATCATCGTGGTAACGGTAACGGTAACGGTAACGGTGCCGAGGGCGTTACCAGCGCATCAGAACGCCAGGTAACGGTCAATGTAACAGCGCGGGCTGCCGGCTGCGCCAGGCACGACCAGGCGCAGCCGGCAGCGGCGGGGGCGGGGGTTGGACATGCAGGCGCGCCGGCTGCGTCATCAGGAGCAGGCCGCAACGAGGGAGATGGAGCAGGCATACCGGGCAGCCGGGGCAGCCGGGGAAAGTTTCCGTAAGGCATATGAGCGTATCGGGGGCAGCCGTAACAAGATGCTGGCAGCCTGGCAGGAAGGAAAGAAAGGAATGAACGGGATATGATCATCGTGGATATCGAAACAACAAAATTCTTTGACCATCCCGACGTAGCACGGCTGCCGCGCAAGAAACAGCTAGACGCGCTGCCGTTCGGCCTGGCGGTCACATATGACAGCGAAAACGATGAGCACATACTTTGGAATGGTGAGGTCGTGGCTCATTCACTCTGGGAGTATCTGCTCAAATCCAATCAGGTGGTTGGTGGATGGAACATAATCAGGTTCGATATACCGATAATACAGCGGGCTGCTGCGATGTTTCCGGGTTTCGATCCGGGGCTGACTTCACCGGCAGTGCTCGATCTCTTTGACCGCATCATCATCCATACCGGGCGCTGGTATCCGCTCGGCTTCATTGCCGAGGTCAATGGACTAGGGAGCAAGCTTGCTGACGGCAAACAGGCGTCGCAGTGGCTCAACAGCGGCGATCCGGCGCTCATCCAGCGCTGCGCGGAGTACTGCAAAAACGATGTGGATCTGACGTGGCGTCTCTACGAGTTGGCGCGCACGACGGGAATATACCTGCCGGCGCGGCCAGGTCGGAAACATCCAGAAACAGAGAATTTTCGCATTTGGATAGATGGGGAGCGCTGGCGACTTCTGGACGAGGACAGCGGCAATGATTTCAGGGAGGCGTGGGATGTAAACAGTTAGGCTTTTCCAAGTGCAACATAGTACCCGATCTTGTTGCACTTGCATCAAAAAAGCGCCGATCTGAGCAGTCAGATCGGCGCTTTCGTTTTACACCGCGACTCGTGTGATGCGGAAAACTCGCTCATGCACGCTGTAAAAAGTTACAGTCAACTGTTCTGCGTCTGAGAACAGTTGACACTCTTCTGCCGATCTGTATCGCCGGTGCTTCGATCAGGTAGTAGGTTCCGGCTGCGAGTGCGATCGGATGCATCAGATACAGACTATAGCTGATTAGCCCGAACCAGACGATTCCGCGCGGCCATGTCCATTTAAACTGCAGGTGAAACCCCCGTGTTACCAAAAGTAAAAACTTTCACCTGCTGCGAAACCGTAGTAAGTGTGCCTCAATACAGCTAACGAACGAACACATAGGAGAGATTGCTATGGTTGGGTTACTACGCTGGTATACAAAAACACTGTTTAAACTCGCACTCAAACCGCTACGGGGCGGGTTGAAACTCGCGGATGGGGTAGCCCGGCGCAACGCGGGGGAGCGGGCCAAGCGGCGGCGGCAGGCGAATCGCATTGCATCGCTGATGCTGAGTGAGTTTTCGCGGCTCGGGTTCTCACGGCGTTCCGAGGGGACGCGGAAGAAGAAACGCAAGAAGAAGCACATCAGATGGGAGTATCCGCTTTTGATGACCCATGATGAGGTCTGGTGTCCTCTCGATCTAAAGCGCCTGCCCTACGGGGTGACAACGAACATGCTTCGGGATGAGGATGTTCTCCAAAGTTTAGAAGATCGCTGTCACGTCTCGATCCGGGTGGATTACTTAGCCAACGGGAAGACATGCTTCGTAGCGCGCTTGGGGGGCAGCAAGTTCCCGGAGAAGTTCAGTATTAATGCATTCAAAATGCCGGTCGATGCGCCCTCTTTGGCTTTTGCGCTGGGCATGAATGGGGATGGTGAGCATAGCACCGGCGATCTGACCGATCTGAAGCACCTGCTGGTTGTGGGCGCGACCGGCGGGGGCAAAACGACATTCCTGCACTGTTTGCTGTACTGGCTGATTACGCGCAACTCCTCACAGGATCTCGAGCTCTGGCTCATTGACATGAAGAACGGGGCGGAGTTGGGCCGCTATGAGGCGTTGAAGGCGTCACGGCTGAATCCACACGGGATGGTGCGGCATATTGCGTTTGAGGCGAAAGCGGCGATTGATGTGCTGAACCTGGCGCTGCAAGCCATCCAGCAGCGGAATGAGGAAATGCGCAAGCATAGCGCCAGTAACATTGACGACCTGGCGCACCTCACCGGCATCCGCTTCCCGCGCATTGTGGTGGTCATAGATGAGATCGTGATGCTGATGCTGGATAAGAACAAGATCGGGAAGTACAGCACCGGAAGTTGGGCCGAAAACCTGATGACTCGCATTGCCAGCCTGGGGCGGAGCGCCGGGGTGCATCTTGTCATCTCAACGCAGGTCATTCAGAAAGATGTGCTCACCGGCATGATCCTGGCAAACTTTGAGAACCGCATCTGCTTCAGCGTTGCCGACTGGCGCAAATCGCAACTGGCGATTGAGAGCAGCGATGCAGACGGGTTGCCGGTTGGCCGGGCGATCTTGCGGCGTGAAGGGCAGACCAGCGAGTATCAAACATGCTTAATCACACCACAGCAAACCAGACTCGAACTGGCACGCATCAAACGTGAAGGGCCAGACGGCGGACTGGGCCAGCACGATGAGACAGCACGTTTTGTGCGGGATGCGAAGCTGCTGCTCTCCGTCGCGTGTGAGCGGATGCAGGGGGACTTTGGCCGTACCAAACTGCTGCGTGAAGACGGCGTCAAGGGCGTGATCAGTGAGCAGCGCTTCAACGAAATCGCGCAGCGCCTGGAGCGGGATGGGGTGCTCGATCCGGGGCGGAGTAACCGCAGTCGGCGCGTGGCGCGGGGCTATTTCGGCAGGCCGCACTTGCTGGATGTGCTGTATGTGGTACACAGCAGCCACACAGCAGACCCCCACACAGCACCCACACAGCAGGGTACGGATGACGACTGCTGTGCGCCTGCTGTGTGGGCCGATTCAGGCGATGGGGACGCGGAAAACAACACATCAGAAAACGACGATCCTGCTGTGTGTGGTGTGGAAGACAACACCACCCGTAGCGCGCATGACGAGGAGGCAGACGAGCCCGAATTGCCACGCTGGAAGATCCTGGACTTTCCGGTTGAACTGCCGGATGCTCCCCCGGCTGAGGCAGAGCAGCCAAAGCCAAAACGCAAGCGGAAAAGTTAAAACTTTCACCTGCTGCGAAGTTGGATATCGTGTGCTATCGTTTGAGCATGGATACCACTGAATACACCCTCCTCCCGGACGGCACCTATGCTGTCGTGATCAGGTCATTAACCTGGGGGGAAGCAGTGATTATCCTCATCCTGGTTGCACTGCTGTTTCTGAAGGTCTACGAAATATGGCGGCAGCGTTAACAGCGCACACAACGAGTACAGCGCACCTGGCTATCGGCACAAAACTGCCGGTAGCCAGGGACGGCATCACGGTCAGACCGTGGGAGCGCCGGGACCGGAGCACCATTGCACACTGGCCGGCACCGGAGATCCTGGCAGCCTGGGCCGCAACCAAGACGGCCTACGGCAACCGGCAAAGTTACGCCATAGACCTCCGTGGCAATCTGATAGGCCGCATCAGCCTGCGGGATATTCTGCCCGGCATTGAGGCGCGGTTGGGGGTCTACTTACATCCTGACTACGTGTCGCAGGGCTATGGCACTACGGCACTGGCAATATTCCTAGATGTCTTCTTCAGCGAGTTTTTGTGGATGCGCCTGGATGTCGCAGCAGCGAACCGGCGCGCAATTCGGTGTTATGAGAAACTGAACTTCCGCGTGGTTCACTGCGAGTGGCGGGAAACCACCAGCGGCGGCACAACGGTCTTTCAGGAGATGAAGCTCAACCGGGAGGCATGGCATGCATCCCGCTGAATTAGGGTTGGTCGCACTGGTCTTTGTTCTGGCGCTCGATATGCTGGGGGATCTGTTTCAGGGTCTGGTGACAGGCCGGGCGAGGCACAAATGACGCAGTTACCGGCATTCCTGGCCGCAGTCCTGGGGACGGCACTCACGGTTGAGTTTCTGCTCCTGACGGGCTTCCTGATTATCGTTATTCTCCGGCGCAACCTGTATACCGCGCTGGAGCATGTGACCACTAACGACCAACACGACCAACAACGCTAGGGAGGTGTTATGGCCGCACGCCGGGATAGTCCCCCGGTAGTCCAGGTTCAATTCCTGGCCTTAGCCCCATTGTCCTTTTATTGTTGTTCTCTCTCGTTTCAACTCAAAGGAGGCAATCGACTGTACTTCCAGTCGGATTAACGAACGCAATCGAAGCGGTGAAAGATTTGGTTAGCGAACTACTCACCATGCTTTCAGGAATTATCTTCCCTGACACCATCACGGCATTGTCCGTTATCGCCGCGTTTGGCTTCATCTTCCCGTTCATCTTGCTCGTCCTCGGCCTGATCAAGCGTCTGGCATCGGCAGCCAGTTAGCCAGCCACGCGGATCAGCATCAGCAGGCGGCCGGGGGCAACCCTGGCCGCTTTGTAGTTTGTAGTTTCGGAGATTATCGTGCAAGACACCATGGCCGCGTTTACGGAATTATTGATAGGCATACTCTATACGCCCGCCGTGGCGTTTTTTTTGCTGCCGGTGCTGGCGATCCGGCTCGTTATCCGGTTTTTTAACTGGGCACACCGGCGCGCGCGCGGCGGGCCGGATTACGAGGCGTTGGCCGATGGGTATGAGGAAACCGGCATGGGGATCGGCAACCGCATGTACTACGGGCGGCGCTATGGGGAGGTGCGGCGATCCGGGATGAACGACCGTGCGTTGTACCGGGAGCGGGGAGGGAGGCGGCGGCGATGGTAAAAATCGTTGGTATCGTGCTGCTGGCGCTGCTGCTGGCCGGACTGCTGCCGGGGCGGGCGTACGCGCAGTGTAGTGCGCAGTATTACCAGGGATCGACCGCGCTCCCGCTCACACTCACGGGAAATCGGGCGGGTGATGAGTACACTTTGGTGTCAATAGACATCCCCGACTCGCAGATGGTTATTGATGTGCAACGTAGCGGCGGGGATTGGGTACGCAATTATGTAAGTGTAGGCCAGAGTTATATTGTCCCTGATGCAACGCTGCAAGTTATATTATCGCTTGAGTCTCGCACGTTGAACGGGGGCGAGATTGAGATCTGTACCCCCACGCCCACCAGTACACCTACCCTGACCGCCACAGCGACACTCACGCCCACGGCCACGGCCACCCTGACCGCCACAGCGACACTCACCCCCACGGCCACCCTGACCGCCACAGCGACACTCACGCCCACGGCCACGGCCACGGCCACCAGCACGGCCATAGCCGCTGTTGTTTTTGACCTCTCCGACCTGGTGACCGTGGCCGGGGAGTTTGGCGCGCAAGAGGTGGCAGCGTGGGAACCGGGACAGCCGTATGCATCGCTATTCCTGGCACTGGCCGGGCTGATGCTCACGGTCTTCCTTGTCGTGTTTCTGCGCTCCCTGGTACCAACATGGCGCGACGATTAACACTTGCAGCATGTGCCGCTGCATTCGTGCTGCTCCTGCTGGCCGCCAGCGGCGCGGGCCGGGCCGCGTATGCGCAGGCCACGCCAATCCCAACCCCCTTTGCCCCACAACTCACACCTATCCCAACCCCCATGCCGCAACCAACCGCTGTCGCATGGGAAGCCATCCCCGACATCGTTGGCTATGTACGTTTTGATGTGCCGACGTGCGATGACTGCGGCGGGGTGCCACCGGCGCTAGAGGTAGGAACGCAGCCGGAACCGCCAGATGACGGCGGATGGTTCGGGCTGGGTGACTGGTTCAACATTGACTGGTTCGGGTGGATCGTCGAGTCGGTGTGGGATATCGTCGTCAAGCTCACCTGCTGGCTGCTGTTTATGTTGCGGTTGGTGGTCGATATTCTGGCGGTGATCTGTAATGTACTCTTGCAGTTTCTCAACGAACTCTGGCGGCTGCTGATCATCCTCTGGCTCTCGCTCTCCAGCGTGATTATCTGGCTGGCCGGGCTCATTCAGTACGTTCTAGATATTCTCTCCGCGCTGCTAATCTATGTGTTTTGGGTGCTGGAATTTGCGCGGATCATACTCATTTTTCTGCTGGAGCTTATTGTCGTGGTGGTCAACCTGGTCCTGCTTCTCATCGGCGTCGTGCTGCGGCTGCTGGCACTCATCGGCTGGTTGGGGGCGCTCCTGCTGGGCGTGCTCGATCTGCTGCTGACGGGACTGCTCCAGCCGGACGGGAGCAGCGGGGAGATTGCTTACAACACCCCACAGGCGCTGACTGAGGTCAGTGGACATCCGATATTGCTAGGACTGCGGGGCATTCAGGAGGGCATTCTCAATAGCCGGGCCGGGTGGATGATTGGACTGTTGCATGTGCTGGCCTGGATCGGCTTTTTTATCTGGATCGTCACGTTTCTTCCCGGCACGAAAACCAGCGGGGAGGCTGAATAATGAAAAGGGGACAAGACCATGTTCAAAGATCCGTTCTGGCTCAGGATGGCGCTGCGAAGCGTAACCTATCTGACGATCTTCATGATCATCGTCTGGGTTGCGATGACGACCATGACCGGCTGCGAGGGGGGCGGCGGGTTCGGCGGCGGCAGCAGCGGCTTCGAGTAGTTGCAACGCTGCTAGTGCTGGCCGCGCTGCTGCTACCGACGCTGGCCGAGGTTGGCACTGCGCTGGCGCAGAGTTGCAGGGAAGTACTCGCACCGGCATATCCGAACGCGCAGATCGTCACCCTGGAGGCTGGTGAAGTTATTTATGCTCACTATGCCGAGGATACGTACTTGTGGCCGGTCTGGGAGCCGTTCCCGCCGCTGCCGGGCGGCATCCTGGTGCCGCAAGACGGGATGGAAATACAACAGACGGAAGTCTACTATTTGTTTCACGATCCCGGCACGATTACCGAGCCAGTAGCGCAGTATGCCGATGATTGGAACTGCTCGACGTTGGACACATGCGCAGCGCAGATCGGACAAACGATAGACGCAGTAACCGCAGATCTCTTCGAGATGCTTAATTGCACGGCGGCTATTATTTTTGGCGAGCCGCGCTGCACAAACTACGACGGCGGCAGCAGTGGCTTCGGCCAGCCCGCTGGCATCCGCATCTGCAACCCCAACCCGCCGACGCCGACGCCGACGCCAACCGCACTCCCACCGCCACCCGGCTGTTATTTGTGGTCTATCCCCGCCAACAGCGATTGGACGCACGTATTCACGGAGCGTTCAGTCGTGCATAGCTACCCAACGCCGTACACGATCCAGTACCTGAACCAATACGGCGGGTACGAGGATACATGGTCCTGGCTAACGACCTGGGACCAGGCTATTAATCCAATCATCGTGGAGCCCAATAGATTAGAGATGTTCCACCGCTATTACGGGCCAGATCAGCCGGGGGCGGGCATTACAACGCCGGATAGCAAATTGCTTGTGTGCCCGGTTGCGGAGGGAACGCCGACGGCGACGCCGACAGTGACGCCGACGCCGGGTGTGGATCTTGGACCAGGTGATTCTCGAATTTTTGTATACGAAAATTGGGATGTTGTGGGGTTTCAATGCTATTCTTATGAAGGACGACATGTATTTATGTCCTATTCACTCGATGGTCAGGAGTATACTGATGTTAATTGGTGCGACAAACGTCCATGGAAGCGTTTCAGATTGGATGGTGATCCCGTGTGGTTTAGGCTTGAAAATAGACATTCGACTGAAAGTAGATCATTTCCTATTGATGTCCAGACACATAATGATAAAATTATTGATATTTTGCTAGATCATCAGTCTGAATATTATGTTCTTCCTATGCAACATGTTTATTTTAATATCCTCAATCCTTCCGTGTATTCTGCGCAGTGTTCCGGTAGTATTGAGGATGCGGGGGATGTGCGTCTCTATGTGAACGGGGTGTTAGCTAGTGATAGCGGCATTTGTGACAAAAAATCGACCGCTTCTGGTCTTTCTGCTGAAGAATTGTCAGTTTATGGTAGCACTGGGCAATGGACTACTACTCGTAATCATGCGATTGTGACGCTGTGGCAATCAGCGCAAACGTCCACACCCGCCCCGGCCACCCGCACACCACCGCCCACCTTCACGCCGCAGGCCAGCCGGACGCCGACCAACACGCCCACGGCAACCATTACGCCGACAATCACGCCAACGTGGAACCCGCTTACGCCCACGCCCACGCCTACCGCAACCGGCACGGCCACGGCCACCGGCACGCCGTACGCCACGAGCACGCCCAGGCCGACGAGCCCACCCACGCCGACACCAGATCCGCGTTTCGACTGCGATATCTGTCTCAAGCTCACACAAATCATTGCGAAGCTGGAAATACAGATCAGCCTGCAACAGACCGCTGTAGCACTGCTCAAAACCCCAGTAGTCGTAAACGTACCAACCGACGATCCGCGCTACGAGCAGACCCAGGTAGCCCTGCTCGAAACCATCGCAGCGGGCGGGACGGCCAGCACCGCAACCAGCGCCAGCACCGCAACCAATACCCCCACCGCCAGCCGGACGCCGACCGCAACGCCGGCGTTGCCGCGTGTACGCGCTGAAGTGAGTAAGCCCGGAGCAGTGCGAGAAGGTGCCGGCTTCGTTGCCGTCAACCTGGTGTTGAGCCAGCCACACGACAAATCGGTGAGCGTACACTGGGAAACGCAGGCCGGGAGCGCAGTCGGTGTGCTGGATTACGTGCCCTGGAGCGAGGATATTACCTTTGCGCCGGGAGAGACGGTCAAGACGGTGCAGATCATCATTCTGGATGACGACGAAGGGGAGAGCGATGAGTCGTTCTCAGTTGTTTTGAGTAGTCCTGACAATGCGCTCCTCGACGACTTCTCCAGCGCGATGATCCAGATCCAGGATGACGACCGCCCGGCGACGCCCACGGCGTCCAACACCCCAACCGGGACACTGACCGCAACCAGCACCCCGGCAGGTTTGCCCCCCAGTGACCTGGTATGCCGTCCAACCGCAACCCTCCAGCCGATGAACAAATCGCCAATGCCGGATCTGGCGCTGGTGCTGCCGACGATCCGCCCGCTCCCGACGCTGTTTGCAACGATAGAGATATCGGCGCATGTGATGATTGACGTTGTGCAGACAGCGCAGAGCGCCATAGAGACGCCCATGCGGGCATTGGAAACCAGCACCGCAAACTACGACTGGGAGGGCGGCGAATTGCTCTCACAAACGGCGGTAGCAAACGTCGAGCCGGGCATGGAGTGGGTTGTGTTGCTCAACCCGAACGCCCCGGCCTGGACCGAGGAGGGCAGCGTCTTATGGGCGCTGGCTCCATTCCTGGGGCCGCTCATGCCGATTATCTCAATCAGCTTACTGGTTGTGATTGCGCAGTTCTTTCTGTGGGTGCTGAAGTGGCTCCTACGGCTACTGGATATCATCTTTGGAGCAATTGAACTCATTCCGGGAGAATAGTCATGCAAAAGCTGTTTGGACATCCCCTTTTGGAACTACCACAGATACCGCGTGAACGGGTCGCGCTGCAAACCCTGATTAGCGCAACCCGCCGACAGATCAAGCGCAGCAGGTTAATGCGCTGGGCTGCGCTCAACTTTATCGGCTGGGGGCTAATCATCCTC
>CAKZQX010000249.1 GCA_937141995.1 uncultured Chloroflexaceae bacterium
CCAGCAGCAGCGGATGCGTAATATTCTCGGCGTCGGTCTCAGTCAGATACTCAAACACATGCCGGAAGACATTGGCCGTCTCCGTCCAGGAGAAGCGCGCCGGGTGATCCACCCCCTGCACCTGCACACCCAGCCGAATGGTACCGCCACGCTGCACCGGACCCTTGGGCACATCGACTTCAGGGTTGGTGGCATCGCCGGTTTCACCTTCCGGGGGTGCCTCGGTGGTAGGTGCGCCACACGCAGCGAGGAACGAGGCCGCCGAGAAGCCGGCCCCCAGCAGGGTAGCAACGCGCAAAAACTCCCGCCGGCTGATCCGCCCCTGGAGGAGTTGCTCCTGGGCCTCAACGATACCCGGATGGATGCGACGATTAGAACGCTTCGTCATCAGGATCTCCTTCATAGATTCACAAGGCACGAAAAAATAAACAAACGACGGTTGTCACAACTGACAGATGGAGTTTGTGTAGTGTGTAGCAAACGATCAGCGGCATTCACTCCGATGTGAACGATATCCGGCGAACAATCTTTGTACAGCAGGGGAGGAGCGACCAGAGGATCACAAATTACAGGCATGGCGTTAATGCAACGCACCTGCACCCCACGTTAAGAGAACTGAGAACCCAGAACGAAGAACAAAGAACCAGACAGATCAGCGGTGTTTATGTTGGATATGCTATCTTTTCTTTGTTCTTCAACCTTCTTCCTGTTTGGAAATCAGGATACAACTGTTTGGGATAGTATTAAGGGCAACGCTTTCGTTATAAAAAACCAGTACTAGTAAAAAAAACGTACAGGCGGGGCATGTTTCAGAGAAAACATACAACAAAGTAACACGGAATAAAGATCGCTGTTTGCGTTGGCAAGACAAAAGCTGTTTGTTCTATGTTCTTCGCGTGTTTGTTCTTTATATAAGTATAGGGGAAGTGACAATGCCTGTCAAATAGAGCGGGCCAATATGCGGTGCAGCCCTAGCAACTGGGGGATAAACGATTACCACCGGGACATGGAACGACCGCACGTAGCGCGGCGGAGGTACGGTGGATATGGTTGGCGTGCTGTGGGAGCTACGGGGCTCGATGCTGGACAGCAACCACAAATTGCACGAATGTACGCGAATTCGTGTAAGAGCAACAAACATTCGTGGTTCAAACCGGGTCACCTGCATATGCGCGGTATTATCGGATTGGAGTACCATCCACGAATAGGGCCACGAATGCACGAATGCTCCGCACCGACGCTCTTTGTGCTTTCGGGGATAGTAGGGGCTGCCGTGAGGTCTGGGCAGGTGCGGGCTTATCCGATGGGCACCTTCTAGATTTAAACACCGTTTCCACGTAAAAGTAGTAAGGTTATTCATGTATTCGTGGCGCATTTGGGGATGGTGGGGTTTCCATTGGTTCTGCATTAGATTAGTAGCGGAAAACAGTAAAACAAACGAGCTTATAAAGTTTCGATAACTTGCAACCTTTTTACATAAGCATTAGCTAACTCTGCAAAAATAACTATGCTAGTTTCTCTGGTCTTCAATTGAAGATTAGTTACTGTGTCTACTTGATATCCATTCACAACCAGCGTCGCAGTTTTTCTCGTACATATTATTTTTACATTAAGATATTCATTTGCTGAAGATGTATGACCAGATTGCCCCTTCGCCTTGTTACAAATATGCCATCCAGTATTTCCTATGGGTGAAAAGAGTATACAATCGTAGAGGTCAGCATCAGGGTGAACTCGTGTGTCCAGACGTACCATATAAAAAGATTCTCTTATTTTACCCCTGAAAACGATATTTAAGATAGCTCCCCTATCAAGCATAACATCGCATTCTATAACCCCAGTCAAGAAATCGATCTCACCACTTTCTATGTACTTTGTGAGCTTATCATGCGGTTCTATTTTCGTGCCTTTATTCACGTCTATTTCAGGAAGCCAGTTTGCAGTTGGTTTCCAGGTTTGAAGAGGTTTCCTAAAATCATAAAACACAACACGTTCTGTTTTCTTTCGACTTATCAACAAGAAAAGCATGAATGCAAGACTAATACTTACCAGTACAAAAAGAGTTGTAATCCAATCAGAATAAATAACATGTATAGCTATCACCAACGAAACCACATATACACAAACAATTACATAGCGCCATTGAAGTCGCAACCACTTCAAGGAAGATAGCAGAAAAATCCTAGGCTTCTTCGACGTCGCTATAGCTGTAATTATTACGATGATAATCCATGCGATAATCTCTTCCAAAATACCAAAAGAATTAATCAACATTAGAAAAGCCCATTAAAAACTGACGACCTTATTACGAACTTCTAAAACTTATCACTAACTCATTTTCAGAATAAGTTCATCAAATTATTCCACAAGCGGGTCAAAAATGGTTACTTGAGAGACTCAAGAGTTGCTCTCCAATTCCTTATCTAACAGACACCCATCCATATTCATTCATAACTACCACCCAATAATACCACACCAACCCACTCAAGGCAACAAAAAATACAACTTTTCGCAACTGTTTCAATCGCACCGCGTGACTTCCGTACAGCCTGATCCCACACGCAATGATGCCCCACCATCCATCACCCCGCCAGCCTGAAGCACACTCATCAGCTACAACGATTTGTTTCACCGCAGAGCCGCAGAGCGCGCAGAGATGACAAACATCAGATGAACCGCTCGACATTCACTCCGTCTTTGGCATGCACGAGAGACGTAAATGCTCGTTGTAGTACTGTACACCCAGCCCAGATGCCTGTGCTATAATCCGCCCAACTCACGTAGGGGCGCAGCATTGGCGGGGCAGATGTTCGGCCGGCAGTATCCGTTGGGCCAATGCTGCGCCCCTACTGCAACTACGACATTGTACGAACCTGGTCGGAAGGGAGAAACTCATGGGGTCTGGACTATTTGACCTGTTGATGCAAGAGCGCGAAGCAGAACTGCGTGAAGAACTGCGCGAAGAACTGCGTGAAGAACTGCGCAAGATGTATGAGGCGAAGTTGCGAGAACAGGAAGAACAACTCCGCCGGCAGCAAGAAGAACAACTCCGCCGGCAGCAGGAAGAACAACTCCGCCGGCAGCAAGAAGAGCAATTCCGGCAGGAGGTGCAGCAGACGCTTGAGGATACCCTGCTGATACGCTTTCCTACTGCGCCCCTCGCGCTGGTACGCGACATTCGCCGGATACAGCGCCCGTCAGAGTTGCACCGCCTGATCGTGGCCGTGCAGCAGGTGCCCGACCTGGCCGCCGCGGAAGAGTTGCTCCACGCAGCGGCACAGACAGATGATCCGGATACTGCTTTCGAGTAAGATAACACTGTTACGTGAGGAGGTAACAGCACGTCTGATATACATGCTTCTTCTATGCAAGACAATGCGTACCGATTGAACATACCTGCTATACCTTTCGCCTTCCTGCTTCCGCTGTTTGCCTTTTCGGTGTTAACCAGGTACAATCGGTACGCATTGTCCAGATCACCTGAACACCAACGCGCTTGAAGTTATTATCTTTTTCAGTCTGTTTTTTAGAAGGCTATCCTTCCACAGTATTTACACCGATCTACGCTATCCACACTGTTTCTTTTGTACAAATCAAGAAGAGATATATTATGTCAAATCACATATGGCAACCGGCACCTCTCCACCATGCTATCATACCCTCCAACACTATTCCTCCATTGCACCAGTCCAGACGCGTGCCTTGCAGCAATTGTCAAACCGTAACCCGAGCAAGCGGATCGAAACCCTGCCTATGACCCTCGCTAACCATGACATTGCCCGGATCTTCCGGGAGATTGCCGACAGTATGGAAATCCTGGGCGAGGACCGCTTCCGCATTCTGGCCTACCGCCGCGCCGGCGATGCGATTGCGAACCTGCCCAGGCCCCTGGCCGAGTATCGCGCACAGCAGAACCTCGAAGAGGTGCCCGGTATCGGCAAGACGATTGCCGAGAAGATCGGGGTGCTGCTGGATACCGGCTCCCTGCCGCTGCACGAGCGGCTCAAGGGGCAGGTGCCCACCGGGGTGCTCGATCTGCTGCGGGTGCCCGATATTGGCCCGCGCAGTGCGAAGCGCCTCCACGATGAGTTGGGAATTGCCAGTCTGGATGAGCTGCGGGCGGCGGTCGAGGCGGGGGCGCTGCGCGGGCTGAAGGGGTTTGGCGCAAAAACCGAGCAGCGCATCCGGCAGGGGCTGGATGCACTGGCCCAGCATGAACAGCGTACGCTGATGTCCACCGCACTGGTGGCCGCCGAGGGGTTGATTGCGGCCCTGCGCGCGGCCCTGCCGGACATGGAGCGGGTGAGCTACGCGGGCAGCCTGCGCCGCGCCCGCCCAACCATCGGCGACCTGGATCTGCTGGCCGCCGCTGCGGATACCGGCCCGGTGGTGCGTGCGTTTACCCGCCTGTCCGAGGTGGCACGGGTTATTTCGGCAGGGGAGGCCAAAGCCTCGGTGGTGCTGCATAGCGGTGTCCAGGCCGATCTGCTGGTGGTTCCGCCGGCCCAGTGGGGTAGTGCGCTGCAACATTTTACCGGCAGCCAGGCGCATAACATTCGCTTCCGGGAACTGGCGCTGGAGCGTGGTCTGAGTTTTAGCGAGCGCGGCTTCCGGCAGGCCGACGGCAACCTGCTGACCTGCGCGGATGAGGCGGCGGTCTACGCCACCCTCGATCTGGCCTGGATTCCGCCGGAGTTGCGCGAGGATCGGGGCGAGTTTGTCGCCGCCCGCGCCGGGACGCTGCCCCACCTGATTGATCTGGCGGATATGCGCGGCGACCTGCATATGCACAGCACATGGAGCGACGGCCGCGCCACAATCGCGCAGATGGCCGAAGCTGCGCGCGCCCGTGGCCTGGACTATATCGCCATTACCGACCACAGCGCCTACCTGGGTGTTACCGGCGGCGTGGATGCGGAGCGACTGCGCGAACAGGCCGCCGAGATTGCGCAGATCAATGCCGCATACGCCGACCAGGGTGAAGTGTTCCGTGTGCTGCATGGGGTTGAGGTGGACATTCTGCCCGACGGGGAACTGGCGCTGCCCGATGCGGCACTGGCCGTCCTCGATATTGTTGTCGCCTCGCTGCATGTGAGTCTGCGCCAGCCTCAGGAGCAGATTACGGCGCGGTTGCTGCGTGCGATTGCCAACCCGCATGTAGATATCATTGCGCATCCCACCGGGCGCATCCTGGAGCGGCGCGCGGGGGCCGACCTCGACATGGAAGCCATCCTCCAGGCGGCGGTGGCGCATAACACGCTGCTGGAGATCAACAGCGGCCCGGACCGGCTAGATCTCGATGCGCTGCATGTGCGGCGTGCGCTGGAACTGGGTGCCGGCATCGTGATCAACAGCGATGCGCATAATCCCGATGACCTCGACTGGCTACGCTACGGTGTGTTGACCGCGCGCCGGGGGTGGGCCACCGCTGACCAGGTTGCCAATACTTGGCCGCCGGCGCGCCTGCGTTCCCACGTTGCGCAGTAGCAGCGCAATTCCCTGGTTTGATCAAATGCAAAACTGGATTCGCCTGCGGCAGCATGGTGCTTTTTATTCTTTTCACAAACATATTGCACATAGTGCAACATGTTTGTGAAAAGAAATGGAAGCTTCTGCCCTATCGGAGACAATATCACCACCAAACCCGGGATCGCCTGATGCATGGCAGCATTAGCCGTTTCGCGGCTTTCGCTCATGTCGTGTTGTTCATGGTCCAAACTCCCACCACGTAACGCGTGTTATTAAAAGTACCCCCTCCCACAGATGTGCCATCTGCAGGAGGGGGTTAGGCCAGATCGGTGCCTCCAAAGGTCAGGGCTGCGCCGGGCGTTGCGGTAGCTCCGGTGATTCACGTTCCCGCATCGGTTCTGCCGGTTCTACGACCGGCGTGGAGAAGATCAGCGGCAGATAGAGGGTCGTCCCCGGCGCGGTGATCGCCACACGGAAGCTACCGAGCGTCCCCGCTGCCATGCTATTCCCCACAGTATCGGCTACCTGATCCGCCGCAATCGCCACCGTGTAGTCCCCATTATCGGCAGCATCCCAGGTGCCACCCGGTGCGCTGATCTGGTAGGTTGCCGTGCGGGGCGTGCCATTGTCGGTTGCATCCACGCTGACGAAGGTTGCGGGCTGGTCAAAGCCATTCGGCCCGGTCACCCGGATGTCGTTGTCATCCAGTTGGCTGACCAGCAGCGCCAGGTTATCGCTGTAGGTGACAGTGAAGGTGTACCTGCTGCCGGCCGCCGGCGTAACATCGGCGACGGTCAGCGCGGCCGTCGGCGCGGTGCGATCAAGGGTGTAGGCTTCGCCGGAGGTGAAATCACCATATACTCGGAGAAAAACAGATCCGAGGTTGCGGCAGAGACCGGCGATATCCCAGGTCTACCTGTAAGGGCAACGAGCAGAAGTCCCAATAATGCCGGCACCAGCCACAAGATACCTATGGAGCAACTGGATGAATGTGGTGGTGTGTGTGAATAGATGACCAGTTTACGCGCACCAGAAACCTTGTTCACTGCATCGACTTCCTTATTACATGTACAAAAAAGCAATAAGATGAAATGATTTCATCTTATCAAGGGAGGGTTATCATCTTGCATACAGCAGAGGAAAGGTTATACGAGGCAAATAACCACACTGTGCTCTCTGCAAAACAGTAAAGAAACCGCAGTGTGGTTCGCGGATATAAACAGTCTTGTCGGATTACCAATTACTCAGCGGCATAGGCCAGCGCCTCGATGCGCATATCCCGCAGCCGGTCGCGCATCCCCTCGGCGGCGCGGCGCATCAGCAGGTAGCCAAAGCGCGGCTCATCCTCAAAGCGCTCCCGCAGGTCCACGCAATCGAGAGTCAGCACCCGGCAGGGCGTTATCGCCTTGACGGTTGCCGTGGCCTGGTAGGGCGGAATCAGCGACGACCAGGCAAAGACTTCGCCATGCCCGATGGTACTGATAACGACATCGCGTTCGCGGGCGGTCAACTCGGCGATGACGGCAGGTTTGCCCTTTTCGATCAGTTCAACCACCGTGGCAACCTCGCCATCCAGCACAATAAAGAGGGCATCCAGATCGTCGCCCTCGCGGAAAAAGGTGTGCCCCGCGTCCACCGATACTTCGTCGGCCAGTTGAGACAGTTCAACGATCTGCTCCATGCTCAAGTCGGCAAAGAGGGTATAGCGGCGGATTAGTTCCGGTGAAACCATGTTTTTCTCCGTATGCGGTAGTCGGTAGTCGGTAGCCTGTAGTCCGTATCCCGTAGTCCGTATCCCGTATTCTGTAGTCCATACTCCGTAACCCGTAGTCCGTACCGACTTCGGATTACGGATTACGGAGTATGGATTACGAATTACGGATTACGAATTACGGACTGAAAAAGTTCAGCCAGCACTGCCTCGGTTACCCGGGGCACGGCGGCGGCAACAGCGGCGGTCATGGTGTCGCCAAAGTCGATGATATTCTCAACCTCGACCGCATAGATCGTAATCTCTGCCGGTAGGGGCAGACCCATCCGCTGCGCCATGTCCAGCGCGGTGATCAGGCCGGCGTCGTGGGGCGAGTTGCTATGCTCCGTAACACTCATCGCCCGCAGATCCGCCAGCGTCATGCGATGGATGCGGCCGGGTTGGGTGGCCGGGTAGAGCGCATCGATCAGGATGACCCGTTCGTAGCCCAGGATCGCCTCCATCAACATCAGCCCACCCACGCTGACCTCGATACAATCAACCGGACTATCGAGCGGCAGTCGCGTTGCCACCGCCTCGGCCACCTGCACCCCCACGCCATCATCGGTCAGAATGGGATTGCCCAGGCCCAGCACCAGTGTCTTCGCCGTGGTTGTCGTGCATCCTGCGGCGCGCATTGACCAGTCGATGACTGAGGCACTGCGCATATCCAGGTGTGACGTGTATGCTGACCAGTCCATTGCTTTAACTCCCGGCATGCGGGATGCG
>CAKZQX010000250.1 GCA_937141995.1 uncultured Chloroflexaceae bacterium
GAGCGCGATCGTCATCCCGTCATTCGTGGTGGTACCGGCACACAGAGCATCGGTGAACAGCAGAGCGGGGCCGCCGAGCAGCAGCAGCAAGATCAGACCAGGCACCAGGGAGCGGCGCACACGGTGATGCCATGCCATAGGGATCGTCCGTTCATACTGGTGGCAGCGCGGGGGCAACGCCGCCGTCGTGCTCCCAGTAGCGCATGGGGGTGGCACCAGCACCGTACCAGCGGCATGCTGCCTCCGTGCAACGCGGTGGTCAGTATAGCGTTCCCGCTCCCGCTCCCTTACGCTAGATCCCCCCACCGATAGCCGGTCCCCACCGGCACGCCGGCCCACGCCGCCAATGTCCGCAGCGCTGCCAGGTTCGCCGTTTCCGCAATCACCTGCCCGGCGGCGTCGGTCACGGTGAAGCCCTGGCTGGTCTGCGCACCCGTGTACCCGGCTTCACCCAGGTTTTCGCTGACCTGCGCCGCGTCCTGCGCCGCCCGCTGGGGATCATCGTGCAGCGGCACCAGGCCATGCGGGGCCAGCGCCGCATCCAGAGATGCCATGATCATCCCCGCCTGGCGCAGCGCAGCGGCCTGCACCGGGTCGCGCTGCGCCAGCCTGGCAATGAGCGCGGCGAGCGCGGCATGCTCCGGGTCGGTGTGGTTATGATCGTGGGTCATAGCATCCTGCTCCTTTCCTGGTGTTCAATATGCGGCCAACTGGGCATGTATCGCAACCAGGAACTGCACATCGGCTGCAACATACGTTACCACCGGAAGCAGTCGTGTGGTATCCGCCGGGTCCATGCACCAGTGACGGAATGCCTGTTCCGCCACGGCAAACGAGTCATCGACCGGACGCTGCACGCCCACCCAGGCGCTCAGCGCTTTCGCACTGACCCCACCCGTGCCTGTGGCGTTTCGGGACATCGGCAGGGCATAGTTTGTGGTTGTCCAATGCTGAAGGTCAACCAGCCGTGAGGACAGGGCCGCCTGGAGTGGCGGCGGTGCGGTCACGCGAAGAAAGCGCTGCTCATACCTACTCCAGTGGATCACCGGGCCATTCCCCGGTCCTGCAACAGCCGCAACCTGATCCCACCCGGCGGCCATATCCGGGACAAGGATAACGGATATGCCCGCGATGCGGATAGGTCTGGCCGGCGTGGTGCCTATTTCCGGCACCACCAGCACGATCTGCGTATCCGCAGGGCCGCGTGCCATGCCAAAGGCCCATACCCGCGCCGGTTGCTCGGTGGTTTCCAGATCTAGATAGCACGCGCCGTCCATCGGCGGTAGTCCCGTAGCTGGACCTATCCGGACGGGTTGGCCGGTACACATCGCCCGCGCCTGGGCCTGCAACTTCGGCCCTTGCTTCCCAACCTCCGGATAGGTAGCCAGGTGTGCCGGTGCCAGTTCCGCAATCGCGGTCAGCGTAGTGATATTGTCCTGCCGGAGTGCCGTAGCCGTTTTCCTGCGGAGTCCAGGCAACAGCGCACTATCCTGGGTGGTCCGGGCAGTGTGCTCACAGGCCTGATTCCAGGGACAGTAGGGACAGGCTTTGTCATCAAACCAGATCGGCGGTGCAACCGGCTGGCGGGTGATATCCAGCACCCGTTCCACCGCCGCCGCAACCTGCTCGGCGGCCGGCCCGGTGATTCGCCGGATCTCCTTGGCGACACGATCGGAGCCGTGCCCCATTGCGCCAAGCCAGAATTGTCCATCCGGCAACACCCCCTGGATCTGTTCGAGCATCCAGCGATAACACTGGAGTTGCAGCATGTGGGCAGGCGTGGGCTCCGCGATCCACTTGACTTCAATTGGTTCGTAGAACCAATCGCCCAAATCTGAACGCCCAGTGACACGCACAACCCGGTCAACACAGCCAACCAGAGTCGTCTGGTCACCCAATGGAACAGATAACGCTGCCTGTTGGATACCCTGCGTTCCGGCGCGTAAATCCGCCAGGGTACGTTCGACCTGATCCTGCCAGTCCCGAACAACCACGACGGCATCCGGGACTGGCAGCACCGCCTGTTCATGTTGGCGACCCTGCGCGGCCAGCACGGTCGCACCACGGGTGCGTTGCACTTTTGTGGACGGATCGCCATGCGCCTCCAGCCAGAGATGACGCGGGCATCGTTCGATCCAGATTAAATCAGTGACACGAATAATTGGTTGTGATGGCTGCATTGGGTTGCTGCTACTTTCTTTGTATTCACATGGACGCAACTGTACATCCTGTGAAATTTCTATTCATCCCGCACCGCGTCGGACACGTCTCTATGACAGGAGGGTCGCACGAACACCTTCCGCTCACATCCGCAACGCGATTACCTCATCGCTCTTCGTCCGTAGGCTGTCCACGTCTTTACAGGCCTCGTAATGCCGGCGCTCGAACTTCGCCGCATCGTTCACCGTAGCGATCCAGCGTTGCGCTCCGGCAGTTCCGGCCCGGTTGCGCGCATCCTGGCGCAAGCAACCGGCTTGTTGGAAATGCCACGGGCCGGTACCGCCATCCCCCTACTCCCGCTCAAACCCGGCCTGGTCGAACTTGAGCGTGCGGCTGTTCTCGGTTACGGTGCGCACGACGGTATCCGGCGCGCCGTCGGGGATGTCCGCCTCGATCTCCAATGTCACCGTCACCGATGCCCCGACGAGCCCCACCAGGTGGGTGATCACCTCGTCGGCGATGCGGCTGGCATCGTGCATCATTCATCCGCGTCTGGGTAGCAACCCCCGGCTGGCGATATACCAATAGTGTCGCCACAGGCCATGCCTACGACGACGCCTTGTTAGCGGTCTCCGGCTTGACCTGGGCCGCCGCCACACGGAGCAACTCACTGGCACTGGCCAGTGTTTCACTTGTCGTTAATGCCACACCGACGTTCAATGAAACCGCCGTTGCGTCGGCTTCGGTCGAAACCGTGCGCCGGATCTGGAGGATGCTTTGCTGTGGCGAGCTAGAGACATGGACCTGGTCGCCACTGACCGGAGAAAACGCCTGAGCGCGCATTCCTTTCGGGGAACCCATAGATACCTCTTTGTTCCGTGTCAGGACGAAGATCCGTTGGTACATCCGGTCTGGCCGGAGGCACCAATGCGCTCGTCGAGTGGGTGGCACAGTGCCAGAGCATACTGCATCGTTCCCATCTGGATGTCATAGAGAAAGCAATGCCTATCATCTGAACTTTGTCACAGCATCACTCATATCATTCTATGTCCTGCTCACCGCCCTGAAAATGTTCGTACACGAGTTGCGATGCTTCAGTCATCGCCGCAATTGCCACCTGATTGTTACTGAGTTCATCTGTCATTAACACCAGAATATATTGTCGTCCATCGGGAAGCGTCACGACTGCTGCATCATGCTCGACGCCATTGGGAGCAGGGAGAACACCTGTCTTGTTTGAAACAACGACATCACTTGGTAGTAGTGCTGGTATCTTCTGGATATCATTAGTCTGTGTCAGAGCGGCTAGCAGTTCATTAGCACCCGCTATTTCGTTTTGAGCAAGTAACTGCAGCATACGGGCCATATCTGCCGGGCTGGTAAGATTGTCTCGTCCCGCTTGCAATGCTTCAAAATCCATGAGAAACCGTTGAGCTTTGGTCTGTGTCATACCTAACTCTGTGAGCAGATTGTTTACACGCTCGAAGCCACCAATACGTTCCAGAACCACGTTAGCGGCTGTATTATCTGAGTCATACAGCATTCTGGCGCACAGCTCACGGATTGTATAGGTGCTCCCGACGGGCTCATATTGAATGGAACCAGTTCCACCAACAATGTCTTCTGCTGTAATGGTTAGACTTTCATCGAGACTTAGCTCACCACGGTCTGCCAGCGCATAGGCTGTAAAGGCAATCGGTAGCTTGATGAGACTGGCTGCGGAGAAGACGCGGTCTTCATTCTGGGTATAGAGCGTCTGATTGCTGACGATATCATAGACCACAACCCCGACCACACCGTCAACTGGCTGAAGGACATTTTGCAATGCCTGGGCCGAGAAATCTTGCTCGGGTGTCGATAGAGGTTCGCCGTTATCTGCACCTGCGCTGCCTTCTTCTTCTGAGTCGTTCGCGCTGTCTTCATCGCCTGGTTGATCTGCCACACTCGCTTCGGTTTCCGAACTGGGCACGATCTGATCAGTGACACCCCAGAACTGGAGTCCATCGAATGCGGCAACCAGCAGTTTGCCATCCGGGCTCAATATAGGAGTACCGGTACTGTCTCCGATGCGGTGTACAACTTCGCCACTAGAGATATCTCGAAAGTTGATAACACCTCTATCATGAGTGATGAGCAAAGAGCCATCGAGTGTGTAGCCAATCACAGTCATACTGGTAAATTCTCGCATCATTTCACCCGAACGCACATTATATAAATAAATCCCCTGCTCACTGTTGAGAGCTTCAACAGCTATCTGTTGTTCATCTGGACTAAAGCGTATATCACCTAAGACTCCTCTATAGTTGATTTCGTGGAGGAGTTGACCGTCTGGCATGCTCCATAGTTTGAGAACCTCTTCTCCACTCTCAGGGATAAACCCACCGCTTGCAGCCAGCACTGTCCCGTCTGGACTGAATGCTACACTACCGTTGAGTCCGCTTGGCGCAATTTCGAGCGACTGTACCAGTTCACCATCGAGCGCGCTCCAGATATGGAGCGAGCCCCCGTGCGCTCCCCACGCTCCCCCGCTAGCACTGGCAGCGAGGAATGCGCCATCCGGGCTGAATGTCAGATGATTTACAGCATTACGGTACTCTGCATTATCGTAGGTCAGTTCAGCAAGCAGTTGTCCATTCGCCATACTCCACAGTTTGACACCACCTTGTTCCTTCGTCGCAAGGAGAGTGGCATCTGGGCTCACAGCTATCTCGCGCGTCGCAGAGTCCAGCGCATGCAAAAATTGCCCATCGGCAACCGACCAGATACCTACAATTCCTTCTCTCCAGTTTGGATCAGTGATCGATGCTGCAATATACTGCCCATCCGGACTGAATACCAGCACATTCAGGTTTTCTGATACGGCATTCTCAGGTCCTCCCGGGTTTGCGTACTCTGGCGGCAATTGGAGGATGTGCAGCAGTTCACCATCTTTGATGCGCCAGAGCGCAACGTGCTTGCCGAGTTGTCCATGGATGGTTGCAACCATATCCCCACCTGGGCTGAACACGGGCGAGCCAAAGAGGTTTAATGCCAGAAGCTCGTCGCGTGGTTGACCTTCTGCTGTATCATAAACAGTAGCTCGCGCTTCTGATACTGCGACAACGTTAGTACCGTCGGGATGAAAAGACAGGCTGCCTATCGGAATGACACCCTGAGCCTCTTTAATCGTATCGATGAAGACCCCATCGGATACATTCCAGCGTGTGACCTTGCTTCTATCAACTCGCAGGTGATTCAAGCGTACAGACGCCTCTGAACCGCTCGAACTGAGATAGCCTGCGGCGATTGTTTCGCCCATGGGGTCGAATGCCAGACTATAAATTCTGGCCCACGGACCCGGCACCATAATCGTTTGTCGCACCTGCTCGCTTGCCACATCCCACAAGGTGATGCTGTCTTGATGGGCCAGGGCAAGCATTTGCCCATCCGGACTGAACGCAGCGATGCTTAAAGCGTCTTCAGAGTCGTGCAGCATTGCTGGCTGCAACTCGCGTTCTTCCCACTGGAGGGAGGCACCAGGTTGTCCGTCGTTCGTATTCCAGAAACGGAACGTGTTATCTCGTGAGGCCGAGACGAGCGCCGATCCGTCCGGGCTAAATACCAGGCTGTCAATCTCGCCGCTATGCCCTTCTAGCGTGTAGAGAATCGACCCATCGATCATATTCCAGATTATCACCGTGCCATCCTCGCTACCAGAAGCGAGCAGATCGCTGTTCAGGTCAGTTGCAATACTGGTCACAGGTGCTGTATGCCCTTCCAGTGTACGAAGGAATGTGCTGTCGGTGACACTCCACAGCGCAATCGTTTCACTGAGTGATGCGGTTGCGATGATCTGGCTATCTGCGCTAAAAGCAAGCGCTTCGATTGGCCTTTCGGTGGCAATATAGCCTACATCAGCCAGCGTTTCGGCATCTTGCAGATATATCTGGGATGCGGAACCAATCGCAAGGAGCGTACCATCTGGCGAGTAGGCAGCATCCAAAAATCGACCACGTGTCCAGGTTTGCAACGGCCCAACTCGTGATACGGTATCAGCATCAATTGGCTCATCCCGCAACGGAACTGGTGGATTACGCCTCAGCGATTGCTCTAAAGCTGGCGTAGCGGTCGGACTAGGCGTGAACGTCGGTGCAGGTGTATTGGTCGCTGTTGCAGTTGCCGCCGACACGTTTGTCGAAGCAGTCGTCCCAGGAAGAGTCGTCGTGGATTGTATTTCAGCTACCTGTTCACCCGACGGTGTTTGCGCCCAAGCAATGACGAGTATCGTACAGATAACGAGCAATCCACTGCTGATAACAATTCTGGCATGCATCACTAATCCCCTGATCATTCCGCTGTTGACACCTTGATTTCACTAATTGCCAGGGCATCCTGCTCACTGTTTACACCTGGCTCTGTTGTCTCCAGTATAGTTATCTTTACAGATGAGGTTGTTACTGGATCCATGAGAACGCTTTGGAAGGTTGCAAACGAGGCAAGGGTTGCCTCAGTGCTTGACCC
>CAKZQX010000251.1 GCA_937141995.1 uncultured Chloroflexaceae bacterium
ATCGCACAGGTGCCACGGGATGTCATCTTCCCCGATCATTTCTGCAAAGCTCTCAACAGATGGGGATTGAAAAAGGCCGCGCTGAAGGTCAGTACGAAGAACTGCTGTCGGCGATTGAACTAATGCTCAACCTGCGGTTTGGGGAGGCCGGTCTGGCGCTGCTACCGGAGATCAGCCAGGTCGCCGAGTACCCGGTATTGCGGGCTGTCCGCGACCAGATCTTGATCGTTGACCAACCCGGAGATCTGCGGCAGATCTATCAGCGCGACAACGATGGATAATGCGATAACGCCGGCAGCAGGAGAAGTACTGAAATGCATCTGGTGATTACATGACCTTGACCTGAGCTACACACCACCACTGGGAAGCCCCTGGGATGCTGTGCAGGTAGCTGCCCAGGCGTGGGAACAGGCAGTTACGAACGTGCGTTGATGGTCATGTCTTGCACGGTCCTCTGTCCGCATGTGGAGGTATCTTGCGCCGTAGCAGGAGAGTATATTGACAACCTTCGATGTACCTGCTATACTCCCCGGTAAGGAGGACACCATGACCGCGATAATCGAATTTCAGGAGCGCAAACTGGGCAGTCGCTGCTGCGAGGGGGTTGCCCAACCGCAGCTTGACCCGGCTGCAGCGCAACGCCTCAGCGATGATCTGCAGATCCTGGGGCACCCGGTGCGGCTCCAGATCCTGGATATTCTGGCACAGCATGCCGGTCAGGTATGCGTGTGCGATCTGGAAGCGGCGTTGCCGGTGAAACAGCCCACGGTGTCGCACCATCTCAAGTTGCTACGCTCCGCCGGGCTAATTGACAGCGAGAGGCATGGGCAGTGGGCCTACTACTTCATCCGGCGCGACTCCCTGGCGGAACTACGCACACGCGTCAGCCAGTGGCTGAATGTTTTAGGGTAATCTCTTTTTTTAGCAGGTATATCGAAGTTTATCAATATGGTGCATTTCCGTTCCACCCTGCCGGAGGCGAAAGACATCCACTCAGGAAGAGACCTGCTTTTTGATGAGAATTTTGCACAATATGTAAAATTCTCATCAAAAAGCTACAAAATGTACCATACTGCCGCAGGCGAAGCCGGCTGCCACCAGGTTGGATACCCGGTTTGAATATCAACCGCATAACTTGTACAAGCTAAGATCAGGAGGAATCCGATGAGCGACAACCAGGAAATCACGGACGCGGTACGCGCGCGCTATGGCGCGATTGCAGCCCGGGTAGCGGTAGATCAGTCCGCCGGCTGCTGCGGTGGTACATCCTGCTGCGATCCGACAACATCCGGTAACGGTGGCGACACAATTTCGCAGAACCTCTATCTAACCGAGGAACTGGATGGCCTGCCGCTCAAGGCGGCGCTGGCCTCGCTGGGCTGTGGCAATCCCACGGCCCTGGCCGAACTGCACGCGGGCGAAGTTGTGCTGGACCTGGGCAGCGGCGGTGGGATTGATGTGCTGCTCTCCGCGCGGCGAGTTGGCCCGACCGGCACGGCCTACGGGCTGGATATGACGGACGCGATGCTTGATCTGGCGCGGCACAACGCAGCCGAAGCCGGCGTCACCAATGTTGTCTGGCTCAAAGGCGATATTG
>CAKZQX010000252.1 GCA_937141995.1 uncultured Chloroflexaceae bacterium
GATCAGCTTGTCAATCACCGCGTCCGCCTGGGTTACGCTCTGCACCGCCAGCCGCCCGATGAACATATCGGGCAGAATGTCCGCGCCGCTCACAGTGACAAACCAGTTATCCGAGGGCACATCGCGCAGATCAATCGCGGCGGGAACCATCTGCGTGGGCACATAGTTGACCGCGTCCGGCGTATGTTCGTAGTTGCGGTAGTCAACATGCGCATCTCCCAGGAGCAGCACATAGACCGGAGCCGGACGTTGCCAGTTCTGATAAGCATACTGCAAGAAATTGCGGATGGCATCCGGCCCAAAAACACCCCCGTTAAACTCATTGTAGAGATCTTCCACCCTGACTGTGGCGACGCGCATCCCGGCGGCCCGCCGATGCTCGGCCAGGCGTTGTGCGCCGGCGTAAAAGTCCGCGTGGGTGATCAGAATGTAGTCCGCGCCATGCTGAGGATCTCTCCAGGACGATGGGGTATCCCGTTCGATGCCGGCAGGCGTTTTGTACTGCGCGGTCGTCTGCGCCAGATAGCGGGTTGCTGCCGTCGCACTATCCTGAAAGCGTAAGGTGTAACGACCATTACCGGCGACGATTGCGGGATGGCTGATCCGGGTCACTTGCGCCGGGTCGGTGATATCGAACAGGGTAACCTTCTCCTGGCTAAAGCTGGTTACGGCAAACGTAAATGTGCCCTCCTCCGGCGCACCAAACGGCAACTGATCATTCTCAGCAGTGTAGCTGTCCCGGTAGTCCAACTTGATCCAGTCAACGAAAATCTGGTTAACCGGCACGCCGTTGAGTTGAACATTCTCAACCCGCAGAGTGTTATCGCCCTCGCGCAAATAGGCGTGCGGCACGGTGATGTCATGGGTGAATGGAACCTGCCCATCCCAGGACTGCTCATCAATCTTACGCCCATTCAGGAAGATCCGCGTGCGATGGTCGGGATTGGCGGAGAGGGCGGTAAACCCCTGCAACCGAACACGCACCCGCGCCTGCACTGCGGTTTGTGCAATGTTGCGCAAGGTCAGCGTGTGATCGCGCGCAACGGTCTTGCTGGAGGCGTTGAGTTTACCATCCCAGAACCAGTAGTCTTCGCCGGCGTCGGCGGGCATGCCGGGCCAGTAGTAGCTATTCTGCTCGGCGTGGAGCGTTGCCGGGAAGTGGGTCGGCGTCACCGCGCTCCCGTCCGGTGTACCATCTCGTGTCGGCATGCGCAGGCCGGTACTGCCGGCCATCGTCAGCCAGTAAACATTCGTATCGGTGTAACGCGTGTCGAGCCCGGTCCCGTAGAAGAGCAGGTAATCGCCCGCATCAAAGCGGCCGTCGGCTTCACCCGGCACATAGATCGGAATATCCTGGTCGCCACCGCGCAGCCTGAATGTACGCGGATCGATCCCGGTCGGGTCCAGTCCGGCGCGGGTCAGGTCTGCCGGCGTCACCTGGTAGATGCCCGCTTCCTTCACACTGAGTTTGAGCGCCGGGGGGGCACTGCTACGCACCGCCGGGATGCTTTGGGGAGCACGCGTCCCTGATGCGGGCGGAATGGCGGG
>CAKZQX010000253.1 GCA_937141995.1 uncultured Chloroflexaceae bacterium
GCAGACAGCGCATGGTTGGTGGCCGCTTTGCTCGCGCTGATCCTGCAGACGCTGGAGGGGTTGGCCCGCGACGGCATCGATCCGCAGATGGTTGAAGCAGCGGTCAATACGATCGAGTTTCGCCTGCGCGAGCAGAATACCGGCTCCGCGCCGCGCGGCCTCTGGCTGATGATCAACGCGCTGATCACCTGGCTGCACGACCGTGACCCATTTGCGATCCTGGCATTTGCGGCTCCGCTGGAGGCGATCAAGGGACGCCTGGCAACGGGCGAGCGCTACTTCGAGAACCTGATCCGCCGCTACCTGCTGGACAACAGTCATCGCACCACGATCTTGTTGCAGCCCGACCCTGAACTGGGCCAACGCGAAGCGGCCGCGGAACAGGCCCGACTGGATGCGGCCCGCGCCGCCATGGGGCCGGCGGAGATTCAGGCAGTCGTGGAGAATACCCGCGAACTCAAGCGGCTGCAGGAGACGCCCGACTCGCCCGAGGCGCTGGCAACCATCCCCACGCTGACGCCGGCCGACCTGGACCGCCAGAACAAGACCATCCCGTTGGAAGTTGACGAAGAAGCCGGTAGCCGGGTGCTCTACCATGATCTCTTCACCAACGGCATTATCTACCTGGATGTGGGGCTCAACCTGCATATGCTGCCGCCGGAGTTTTTGCCTTATGTCAAACTGTTCGGGCGGGCGCTGCTGGAGATGGGCACTGAGCAGGAAGATTTTGTGAAGCTCTCGCAGCGCATTGGTCGCCAGACCGGCGGCATCGTCACCAGTTCGTTCACCTCCGTCGTGCCGGGCGACCCGACCAGTGCCGCATGGCTCTTCCTGCGCGGCAAGGCTACCCCGGAGCATGCCGCCGACCTGCCGGCGATCCTGCGGGATGTGCTGCTGACGGTGCATTTTGACGATCATGCGCGGTTTCGGCAGATCGTGCTGGAGGCCAAGGCCCGCGCCGAGGCCGGCATCATCCCCAGCGGTCACGCGGTGGTGGACACCCGGCTGCGCGCCCGCTTCAACGAGTCCGACTGGGCCGACGAGCAGATGAGCGGGATCAGCTATCTCTTCTTCCTGCGCGACCTGGCGATGAAAGTTGACCGCGAGTGGCCGGTGGTGCTGTCTAACCTGGAGGTTATCCGGCGGCTGCTGGTCAACCGGGCGGCGATGATCTGTAATGTGACGGCAGATGCGGGGGACTGGGCGCAGTTCCGCCCGCAGTTAAACCGCTTCCTGGCCGAGTTGCCCACCGCGCCGGTGACACTCTCGCCCTGGACGCCCCAGTTTGACCGTGCGTTCGAGGGGCTGACGATCCCCGCCAATGTCAACTATGTGGGCAAAGGGGCCGACCTCTACCAGTTGGGCTACCGCTACCATGGCTCAACCAGCGTGATCACCAAGTATCTGCGCACCACCTGGCTCTGGGAGAAGGTGCGCATGCAGGGTGGCGCGTATGGCAGCTTCTGCAGCTTTGACCGGCAGTCCGGCGTGTTGAGTTTCCTCTCCTACCGTGACCCGAACCTGCGCGGCACGCTGGATGTCTACGATCAGGCGGGGCGCTTCCTGCGCGCAGCCGACCTGAGCGAGACCGAGGTGACACGGGCAATTATCGGCGCGATTGGCGACCTGGATGCCTACCGCCTGCCGGACGCGAAGGGCTACACTTCGATGGTCCGCTACCTGGTTGGCGACACGGACGAGGCGCGCCAGCAGATGCGCGACGAGATCCTGGCAACGCAGGCCGGCGACTTCCACGCCTTCGCCGACTGGCTGGAGCAGGTGCGCGAGCAGGGGCAGGTGGTCGTCCTCGGCGGCCAGAGCGCCATTGAAGCACTTAACGCCGAGCATCCCGGCCCGTTGAAGACGGTGCGGGTGTTGTAGGGGGCGTTGGCGGGTTGGGATGTTGGAATGTTAGCAGGTTTACAAGTTGAAACGTTTGAACGTTTGAACAGTGGTAGGTTGGAACGAATCTCCCGCAGGGCGTCCGCTGTCAAGTGGCACGCTGGATGCTCTGCGGGAGGTTTATCAGATCAGCAAGAATCGTCATTTGTGTGCTCGATCCGCGCTTTCCACGCATTGAGCCGGGCACGGAGCGCCGCCTGATCGGGACGAGGTTGTTACCTGCTCCAGCAGGCTGCCGTTTTTCGGATCAAGCGCGTGGTAGGTCGGGATAGACGGATACTTCGTCAGCGAGTTGAGTTTTGCCAGGTCGGTTTCACGCAGATCAAATTGCATAGTCGCCCTCCGGTGTGGGTAGGATTGGATAATGAATAGTTGTAGCGCCGGTGTACCTGTCTGCGGCTGAACGGAGTGAACCATCTCGTCGCCTGCGCAGCATTGGCATGCCGTGGAACACCACCACGCACATCGCGTTCCAACATTGAAAAACATGGTGAGTGAAGCGAACCAGCTCACTGAAGCTCCATTGTCAGCATGCCATAGATTTGCGCTGTGACCCGATGCACTCGCCACGCGCCATTCACCCCATCAACCCCTGCCACAACAGATTGCCGGCGGGAGCGACCGAACTGACGAGCGGGCCGCGGACATTGTTGGGTGCGCGGCGAAACAGATGCAGCATCGTCTGAAGTACCTCAGTCGGGGTCAGGGTGTCGGAGAGATAGCCCGCCCACTGGGATTGGGGCAGACGAAAAAAGGTAGCGAAGAAGTCGTTGATCTGCCGCTCGTTAAAGCGCATCAGATTCGCCAGGCCAAAGAGATAGAGCGCGCGGTTGCGCAGTTGCTCGCGCGGCCAGACAGCCTGCCACGCCGTTTGCGCAATCACCGCCGGGGAATTCGCATCAGTTTCCAGGGCTCCGGCAATCGCCCGGGCTACAGCAGGCGCGCGCTTCAAGCAGGTACCCACCAGATAGCCCGACGCCGGATGCACCATGCCGGCGGCTCCGCCAAACCCGATCACCGACTGATCCAGGCGCGGCAGCGGCGCGTTCATCGGAAAGAGAAAGCGCTCGATATGCTCAACTTCCCGCACTGGCGTACCCATATACGCCAGCCGCTGATGCAAGCGCTGCTCCAGCCGCTTCAGTGACACTGCCGGACAGTGCGCCAGCGAGGTCTCCTCGACAAAGTAGCGTTCATCTCCCAGATCCATGGCGTAGAGAAATGTCGGTGGCCCGGCCCGCTCATCCGGTGCGAGATAATCCGCGCGGTAGTCCATCAACACCAATTGCCCCCGGCGCACGGGCGGGGCGGCGAAGCGGCCCACAATCCCGTAGGCCGCCTGGAATGCCACCTGCGCTGACGCGGGTCGCTGCACAAACACCGGCTTGTGCCCGCCGGCATCAATCACCACCCGCGCCGTCA
>CAKZQX010000254.1 GCA_937141995.1 uncultured Chloroflexaceae bacterium
ACCGGCTCCGGCGCAAGCGGCCTACGCCTGATTTAATCCAGAACCACTGCCCGGGACCTGTGCAACGTGGTTCTGGACATCACCTCATAGATCTTTATGCAGCCCTGGCCGGGGCTCGTTCTATCACCGCTGTTGACAGCAGTACGGCGGCGCTGGCACTCGTGCAAGAACATCTGCAGTTAAACCAGGTGGAAACCCCCGTTACACCAGTTGCCGGCAATGTTTTCCATCTGCTGCGCCAGTATCGCAACGAAGGACGCCAGTTTGATGTCGTAATCCTCGATCCTCCCAAGTTTGCGCATAGCCAGGCCCAGGTTGACCGGGCCACCCGGGGGTACAAAGATATCAATCTGCTGGCACTCCAGTTGCTGCGCCCTGGTGGTATTCTGGCGACGTTTAGTTGTTCAGGAGTGATTTCGTCCGATCTGTTTCAAAAAGTTATCTTCGGGGCCGCCCTCGATGCACGCCGCGATGTGCAGGTGCTGGAACGGTTAACCCAGGCAACCGACCATCCGGTGCTGCTGACTTTCCCCGAAGGCGAATATCTCAAGGGATTGCTCTGTCGTGTGTGGTAGCCTTGCGAATAACCAGTCTCCATCCGTTTCGGGTAACAGCCTGGTGTTCGTCTTTGTGGTTTGGCGTTCGTCACTATGAGCTACACAATTTTTGAAGATGGTCATATCTCCAGTCCGACCGGGTACCGCTCTACGGGGGTCTCGTGTGGACTCAAGGAGGTAAAGAAGGCGCGCGATCTGGCGCTGGTCTACTCCCAGCAACCCTGCAATGTGGCCGCAATGTTTACAACCAGCGCAACTATCGGGGCATCGGTCTTTTTTGATCAGGCGATTCTGGCACGTCATCGAGATCATATCCGGGCAGTGCTGATCAATGCCGGACATGCGAATGCGGGCACCGGGCAGACTGGCCTGGAAAATGCTGTTGAGTGTGCCAAGATTGTCGCCGACGAACTCGAAGTGCCGCGCGATAGTGTGCTGCTGATGTCCACGGGGATTATCGGGGTGCAACTGCCGATGGATAATATGATCGACGGCATCAAGCGGGCGGTTTCCGAGCTTGACAGCGGTGGTGGTCGGCGGGCAGCTTTAGCTATGCTAACCACCGACTCGCGTCCCAAAGAGCGGGTGTACCGCATTCAACTGCGTGACGGGCATAGCGTGACCCTGGCAGGCATGGCGAAGGGTACCCGCATGGTGCATCCTCAACTGGCGACCCTGCTCTGCGTAATGACCACCGACCTGGCAATTGATCAGCGTCTACTTAATCGCTCGCTTCAGCAGAGTGTTGCCGGCTCGTTTAGCCGGTTGACCATTGATGGCGATACCGCACCGAATGATACGGTGCTGCTGATGGCGAATGGCGCAGCCGAGGGCGCACCGATTGTCGATGCCAGTTCGTGGGAATATGGCGCATGGCAGGAGGCGCTTGATGCCCTGACCGCTGATCTGTCCCAGCAGATTGTGCGCGATGCCGCCGGGAACGGCAAGATCATTCAGGTTGTGGCGCGAGGGGCCTCCAGCGAAGCCAATGCGCGTCAGGTTGCCCAGGCTGTTGCCCGCTCAATGACTGTGCGGCGTTCGTGCATGCAAGGGCGACCCGACTGGGGCGCATTATTGGCCGCAGTTGGAGCCAGCGGTGCCGAACTGCGGCCGGAGTTGCTTGAACTGCGTGTCGGCAACCTGTTGATGCTACTGGAGGGTAGCGCGGTTGCGTTCGATTATGATGCTGCGCTTCAGCTTTTCTCCGGTCCGGAAATTGAACTGGTTATTGATTTACACCTTGGTTCAAGTGCCGCAATCGTATGGACATGTACGTGGCATAGTGAGTAAATATGACCCAGCAGAAACTGCCGCTTTTTCCATTAAATAATGTTCTATTCCCCGGTGCGCCCCTCACTCTGCATATTTTCGAGGAACGCTACCGGTTGATGATCGCACGCTGCCTGGAGCAAGAGACACCGTTTGGTGTCGTGCTGATCCGCGAGGGCGAAGAGGTGGGTCAGCCGGCAGTGCCGCATGAGATGGGCACAGTGGCCCAGATTACCAAGCATGTACGGCTTGAGGATGGACGCTATTACCTGGCGGCCGTCGGTCAGCGGCGCTTCCGCATTCAGTATACCTTTCAGAAAATGCCCTACATGGTTGCCTCGGTATCAATGCTGCCGGAAGAGAGTGGGGCGGCGGTGGCGACAGTTGCCCAGGAGTTGCATAAAACCTATGATCGTTACTGGCAGGCGGTGACGGCAGCCACCGGCTTTCAGAACCAGCCTGAACAGCTTTCGGAGGATGTGGTTGAGATGACCTATCAACTGGCGCATCGCCTGCAGGTTTCCAATGAACGGAAGCAGCGCTGGTTGGAAACCGATGTCGCCACACGTATGCATGAGATTGCAACAGCGCTCCGTACGGAGATGCTGCTGTTGCCGCGCTCCGGTTCTGGGGACCGTGGTGTTTCCGGTGAGTGGAGTGGATTGGGTTCCTGGAATTAGCGTTTAGAAGTCAGTACTCAGCCATGCAAGCTTGGATGCCGACTGACTTCTAACACCTTCATCACTACCGTGATAATTGGAGTCTGCACGATTACCCTTCATCTACCAATGGCCTTCTCTTTGAAGGATAAACGCCGCGTTGTCAAGTCAGTGATTGCCCGGGTACGCAATGAGTTTAACGTGTCAATTGCCGAGGTTGACTCACAAGATATCTGGCAGGAAGCCGTGCTGGGTGTCTCATGCGTTTCTACATCGCAACGGTACGCTCATGGTCAGCTTGAGGCGGTGGTTCGCTTTATCGAGGACCGGCGTCCCGATGCCCCGCTGGTCAGCTACGAGATTGAAATGCTTTGATAGGGGTTACGGGTTAACGGTTAACGGTTAGTAAATCCATACTCCTGAGCACGAAACCCTGGCCCCAATACTTTTCACATAACACGACTTACGCGGTGGGCGATCAAACGGGGCGTTTGCGCCCGGTAAAGGCAGGCTTCGCCTGTGGCAGCATAGTACGTTTTGATCTTTTTTCACGAAATATTTTCACTTTATGAAAATATTTCGTGAAAAAAGGATGGAATCTTCCACCCTGCCGGAGGCGATATCTCCTTTCAGGGGCGTACCCGTGTACGTCGTCTTATTTAAAAGGTATTGACCCTGGCTCCTAACTGTTAACCCGTAATCCATAAACCCCAACCGTTAATTATGGACGATATCCTGCCCTTCCCGCTACTTGCCCTTGTTGGTCAGCCGGAGTTAAAGACGGCGTTGATCCTGACGCTTGTCAATCCGCAGATTGGCGGAGTGTTGCTGAGTGGACCGTACGGCGTCGGCAAGACAACGGCTGTGCGGGGGTTGCTTGATGTGCTTCCGCTGACCGAGCATGAAGAACTGGATGCTGAGGGAGAGCGGCAGGTGGTGCGCGCACCAATGCGCTTGATCGAACTACCGCTGAACGCGCGCATGGAAGATGTGGTCGGCGGAATTAATGAGCGAGTGGCGCTGGAGCAACAAAAGATCCTGCTCGAAGAGGGCGTACTGGCAAAAGCGCACCGCAACCTGCTCTATGTGGACGAAATTAACCTGCTTGACCCCCGCGTGGTTGATGCCATTCTCGATGCCGCTGCACAGGGGCGTACGCTGGTGCGGCGGGGTCCGATGACGCGCCTCTTTGCCTCGCAGTTTGTCCTGATTGGCTCAATGAATCCCGAAGAGGGGCTACTGCGCCCGCAAATTATGGACCGTTTTGGCCTGCGGGTCTGGATTGCGCCACTGACTGAAGCCCAACAACGCCTGGAAGTCTATCGGCGGAACCAGGCATTTCGCCGCGATCCACAAGCATTTCGCGTGCTCTATGTCGAACAGACAGCCGCGCTGCATAGTGAAGTTGCCGCTGCCCGCGAGATCCTGCCACATGTCAGCCTGCCACCTGCCGCCGAGACGGCGGCAATGACGCTGATCCAGGCATTGCAGATTCCCTCGCACCGGGCCGAAATTGCGCTGCTGGAAGGCGCCCGCGCCCGCGCTGCCGCCGACTTTCGCAGCGAGGTCAGTGTAGAAGATATCCAACGCATTGCGCCACTGGCACTGCGCCAGCGCCGCAGCAGCGAACTTGAAGCCTACGCTGCACAGATCGAGGAAGAAAATGCTGAGATCGACGCGGCCCTCAAGCAGCTTGCCGGCAGTGAATCCTCCCACCGGAGCAAACGCCGCAGCAAAGTGCGCGAGTTAGAAGGCGAAGAACCGACTGAGAACGGTGAGTAATTGCCCTAACAATTTTGCACAAACCGGCAGCGATCCGCGAACAGATAATACGCTTTCGCCAGCATCTGCCGTGGCACTTCCACAAACTGGTAGTAGAACATATCCTCCCAGATCAGCCCCTTACGAAACCCGGCATCCACGCGCACAAAAGCCCACTGTGCAATCAACCCGACATTCCAGTAGACCAGCAACAGTGCCAGAGCAACCAGCGGTCCATAACCCACCCGCAACCGGAGCCAGTCCAGCAGCACTGCCAATCCCAGCACAAAGATGGGCGTACACTCAATCAGACGGCGGAAACCAAATGCACCGGAGAGATGCCAGGTCGTGCCAAACGAACCATTAATGTAGGTCTGCGCAAAAAAGCCCAGACCCAGCAATGCCGCCAGCAATCGGTCCCGCCGGGCCAACCAAAACAACCCGACCAACCCGATCACCAGCACCGGGCTCCAGAGAAACGCACCATGGGCCGGATCAAGCAGCGTATTGAAGAAGTTAGGACTGGTGAAATCGAGTTTGTTGCCCACGGTTGAGGAAGGACCAGGACGCCCGTTCAACACCTGATAGGCGGCAAACTGGGGCAATAGCCCGATCAACAGGGCTACCAGAAAAGCACCGTGATGCGCCGGCAACTGCCTAATCGCGCCCCAGTGTCGCCGACCTGCCAGCCGTACATAGGCAACTACTCCCTCGACTGCCGGAATAATCAGCAGCAGCCCGAGTTGCTCACGCGTGATCGTCATCAGCCCACCCACCAGACCGAGCAACAGCCACTGCCACAGGGGACGGCGAGCCATCCGCTCAACCAGTGGCCGCTCCCACCCGTGCAGCCACAACGTTAGAAAGAGCGCAAAGAGAAAGAAAGCGGTCGCATGAGACCAGGGCATGGCAATATAGGTGTAAAACAGCAGCGGTGACGCCAGCCAGACGGTCACGGTTGCCAGGGCTGCCGCAAAAACAGAGGCAAACCGCCGGGCCAGGCGGTAGGTCAGGATCAGCCCCAGCAACGCATAGAGCGCCGACATGAAGCAGACTGCCCAGATATAAGGCGCGGAGTAACCATCGGCCGGGATATTCGCGCCGAAGAGGTTGGCAGTGCGTACTCCCAGGTCTGCCAGGATAAAGCCGGGAGACCACATGAGCGCCGAGCCAACCGGCGCAACATTGCGGAATTTCCCAGTCTCCAGGTTGCGCGGCGGATCGGCGGGATTATCGCGCAGGAGTGCATTAAAAACGGCAGGATCGTTGTTGCGCTGCCCAATCTCCGCAAAATGCCGGTACTCATTCTGAAAATCCAGGTCGCGATCAAAATAGAACGAACGCAGGTAGGCATAATACTGCACCTCATCGGTGGCATAGATCCGGGGAGTACTGAGCGGCAGCAGTATCAGGAAAACCAACAGCAGAACAAGCAGTCCGGGGTCAGATCGGCGGAGTAACAGGACACGCTGTGCCACCGCTGGAACGGTTGTCATATTTCCTCCTACTGGCAGGTTGCAGCAAAAGTTCATAGCAGGTAAACAATCTAAAACTGTGCCTCCCCACGCTGCACCGGCAGGCATGGGGAGGCACATATACATCTACACGATAGGTTATAGCGAAACTCACCTCGCAACCAGGGGCAGATGGATTTCCGGCACCTCGTATTCAGGACTTAGCGAGACTTCATACTCCAGCATTGTGGTCGAAGCATTCCCGGCCCCGTCCAGGATACGGGCATAGGTGTAATACGGAACGCCACCCTGCCACTGATCCTTTGGAAGACCGCTAAAGAGACTCCAGGGCATACTAAATGTGTACGTTTCTCCATTCGCTGTGATGTTATTCACCGGAACCGTTGCCCATTCCAGCGCATTCAATGCATCTTCATCCTCGGGATCATTCGGATCAAGGTCTGTAAGACTATTGGCAACCCAGACACCCCAGAATGGGAACTCCTCGCCATTCTTGCCATAGAGATTATCGGCAATCGTCATATCCTCGAAACTCAGTGTTACGATGATAGAGTTGGTCGTAGTAATTGTCTGGCCCGAATTATCAACTACCTGGGGAGTTCCCGATGTTACCAGCGGCGGTAACGGATCATAGTAGATCGTCTGCTGAAAGTCTTGTGAATACCCGACTGTATCCGTCATTGTGGCCTGTACAGAGGTTACAGGATCGTCCGTACTAACCTGCGGCAGAGCCAGTGCTACACCGAGATAATCATTCTCATCAAAGCCAAACACTGTACCTGGTGATGTATTAACGGTCAAACTCTCCAGACCGCTACACTCCCCAGATAATCCACGGGCTTCCAGGAAATAACCGGGAATACGCGTATAGCGCGGATCACCATCGCGCGCTCCATCTGTCCCATTCTCCAGCAAACGCACGCCATCTCCCTGAGTAAACACCGCCGGGTTGCCGGCGAGGTAGGGATTGCGAATACTGCCTGTGGCATCGATACCGGGATCAAAGGTAATAGCAGCCTGTAGAACAGCCGATTCCTGCGATGGATTCGCTGAACTCCGCAATTGACCAAAGACTGTACGGTTAATACAGGCAGTACTACCAGAAGGCGCAGCTTCTAGTCCCCATGGTACAAGCCCATCAGGTGGAATATTCGCATATTCTGAGAAGGTTGTGCCATCATTGCTCAAGCGATACTGATCAGCATTACTAGCTGTGATTTTTACCGTAATAGCAGGTGTACCAGTAATTGTCGCACCATCATTGATCTGGAGCGAGCCCGTGGGAACCGGCAGCGGAGTTGGCGTTGGTGGAGGGCCGGCGTCTGTGGCAGTCAGCGAATACTTTATTACTGGACCATCACCAGTAAACACTTCATAAGCAACATGACCATATGCCCGATCTGTCAGGGTTGCCGCACCACTAAGGTTAAAACCACCCTGGACATTGATGCGCGTGATCGGTTGCCAGTTCTCTGCAGCGGGTTTAAATGCATGATAAATGTCTTTCCCACCAGCGCGATTATTAAACCAGAAGACATGCAAATTATTCTGTGAGTCAGACACAATCGAGACAACCTCGGCAGTTTCGCCCCCAGAGGCTAGTAGAGAACGAGGTCGCCAGTTTGAGTCTGTTGGACGGCGCTCCACATAAAAAACCTGCCCATCCTGCACATTACGCCAGGCTATGTACATGTTGCCGTTCGGTGCAACTGTTCCACTCGGGTCAGCAAAGAAGTCATCGCCCGATGGAGGTCTGGCAATCACGTCGGTGGTAAACCCACTTCCGTTCCATCGCGATCCATAGATAGTACCGTCACCGTAATGGGCAATCAGAACACTACCATCTAATCCGGCTATAACCGAGGGTCTTCCAGCAGCTTTATTATCAGCGACAACTCGTGTCCCTGTCCATGTATTACCCCCATCACGAGATAACCGGTAACGCATACGATCAGCGGCGTTCCAGACAGCAAAAATGGTACCGTTGGGAGTGATAGCAACATCAACGAAAACCCCAAAGTTATCCGCCGAACCAATGCGTTTCTGTGCTTCAAAATTAGTAGCCCCTGGTGGCTTGCGACGCATATACATAGCCCCACTGGAGCGGTCAATCCAACCAACGACGATCGTACCATCAGAGCCAACAGCAACTGAGCCACTTGCAAAGTCAGCCTGGCCTTCGGCATCGCCCAAGATCTGCCGATTGGGCCAGGTTCCCGCTGAGTCGCGCTTCGACCAATACGATATCTTTTCACCAGGGTTGGCAGCAAGATGAACCCTATCCGCATAACCGGCCAGATCGGGAAACTTAGCACCACCAGAACTGGGAACCTGCACATCGGTACGCACGACTTTCGTTTCCGTAAGCCTTACCTGAGTGTTCCCCATCGGAGTGGAGAATAAGGAGGTGGCAACAAGCATGACACACAGTGTTGTCAAGATAATCAGACGCATACGTGTATTCCTCCAGAGGTCTATTACTATCATTACGATGCATCACAGAAATTGTGCCGATCACAATGTAAAAACGTAGACCCCTATGAACCTAAAAAGTAACTATTCACTATAATTTATACAACAGAAGTCACCATTCCTAAATCCTGAACTTATGCTATGCATTACAGCTAGGGTGCGACCACTATGACATCATCAAAAAAGATACCTCCCATAGCCCGGGTATACAACCCGGCCTGTCCATTCGTGAGGGTAGTATCGGTTGCCTCTGCAACAACATTGCCATCAAGCGATGCTTGAATGTCACTGCCAACAACGCTCAGCGAGACGGTATACCAGCGGCGTTGCTCGTACCCAGGGGCATCAATCTCAACCAGGGGAGTTGCCACACCATCAACAACTTTCTCCAAAACTTGCTTTGGCGTCGCCTCATAGGTGTCAGCAATAATACGATAGCGGTAAAAACTATTCCCCTGACGGCGCGCGACTAACCCAAAGGTGGCATTTTCCTGGTCATATACCTCGGCCGTAATCGTATAATCCGTCCAACTTGGCGAACCAGTCACTGCCAGGGTCTCACGAATACTGGGATTACGGGCCTCTGCCGTTCGATCTTGTACCAGACGACCATCCTGTACCACCCATACCGATTGCGTACCAGGAAGCACCTGTTCCAGATCTATGAATGTCCAGTTAGAAAGAGATTCCTCTGAAGAAAAATCATCGGTAAACAGAACAGTTCCAGCTAATGAAGGTACATTCGTTGGCTGTGATGCAATTGTTGGTGTGGGGGGCACATCAGGATATTGCAGAATCGGTGTTGGGTCGGGCGACTCTTCCGCCTGACCTCTCTGACTAAATCCTATCCCTAACACACCCAGCAAGACCATAAGAGACAGACCGGCAACAATAGCCATCAAAATACTTTGACGTTTCATTACATATTCCTCCTTGATGCGAGAGACACATCGAATGGCGCGTCTCGTGGCAACAGTTCAAACGCATTACAGGTATCGCTTGATATGCAAACATAGCGAATGAGTTTCAGTTCCGATCTCTTCCAGGTTATCCAACGACCTGTGCATCGCCCACACAAGCTGCTTACAGGAACAAAGCTAAACCGACCAGACTGGAAATGTATACTAGTACTGACCCTATAATTTGTCAATAGTAGCAATCATCCTGACAGTTCATATGTACGCAGAAGCAGTGCGATAAGAAGCGTCGACTCAAGCGGACCTCCGCCTTATGCCTCTAGCTATCCCCAGACGTTAAGGTATGTCTTGCACAATACCTCCCTCGGCCTGCTTCATCTTAGTAAATCGTACTATACAATAAACCTTCTTTACTGCAAAGTAGGAAATAGATGAAAGTTCAATGAGACTTGGCTGAACCGCCGATCAACTATTCGATCAATCAGCGGATTATCTCTGGATCATCTAATCTGATACACGAAATGGTTCGTACAGACGCAGTAGCTCCGCAGCAATCGCCGTCGAACTGAAGGCTGCCGCCAGCTTCGGCGCATGCCGGTGGCAGATATCCCACAACTCCTGCCCAGTGAGCAAGCGGATCAGCGCTTCTGCAATCGCCGTCGCTGATCGGGGTTCGATCACCAGGCCCGCCTGCTGTTCCCGCACGTAAACGCTTACGCCGGTTGTACGCGTAACCACCGTGGGCGTGCCAACCGCTGCCGCCTCGACGGCCACCCGATTAAAGGACTCGGCCACTGACGGGACAACCACGATATCGGCAGCGGCCAGATAGGTCAACGTCAGCGCATGATCAATAGATCCAACAAGCTGCATGCTATGAGATACACCGAGATCAACCGCGCGGCACCGGAGGTACACTCCATAATCGCCAAAGCGCGGCGTGTGCCGATTGGGGCCAATGATCAGCACCTGGGGTAAAACACTGGCTGCCTGCACATGTGGTAGCGCCTCTACCAGGTAGGCTACGCCTTTAAATGGATGTAGCCGGCTCAGGCTGACAACAATCGGGCGGGTTGAATCTA